>JBQCHW010000178.1:0-4521 GCA_051954315.1 Solirubrobacterales bacterium | reverse complement strand
GCTACCCCCGCGGCCTGCGCGACGGGGAAATCCCCCTCGAGGGCCGCATCGTCGCCGTCGCCGACGTCTTCGACGCCCTGCTCAGCGACCGGCCATACCGCCCGGCGATGAGGGTCGAGACCGCCGCCGCCCTGATCGAGGCCGAGAGCGGCAGCCACTTCGACCCCTCGATCGCCGGCCTCCTCCTCGACAACCTCGAGGAGGCGGTGGCGCGGCGCGGCTAGCGCTTCCGGATCACCCGGAAGCGGAAGGTCGTCACCGTCTGGTCGTGACCGCCCGGGTCGTTCGCCTTGACCCGGAAGGCGTGGCGGCCGATTCCCACCCGGTAGGCGCGCGGAGACTTGCAGGGGCGGAACTTCCGCTTGCCGAGCTTGCAGAGGAAGCCGACGTCGGCCCCGATCTCGCGGAAGCGGAAGTGGACCGTGACCCGCTTCTTCGCGGTGCGGATCTTGCGGCGCGGGTGATGGGTCAGTTTCACCGTCGGCCGCCGCTGCCCCGCCTTCTGCCCAGCCGCTGCGGGGCCATCGCCGAAGGGATCGGTGGAGGTCGCGATCAGGTAGTGGGTCCCGACGGCGACGCAGAGGGTGACCGCGGGGCAGGAGATCCCGAAGGCCCCGTTCGGGCCCGTGTAGGGGACGACGCTGGTGAAGGTCCAGTCCGATGCGGACCCGCTCGGGTTGGTCGAGGCGATGACGTCGTAGTTGTCGTTGACGGCCGCACATGCCGTAGCGGTCGCGCAGTCGAAAGCGGTCAGTTGCAGCGGCGTCGGCCCCGTAACTTCCTTCCACGCCGCGGGCCCGCCGGCCGGGCTGGTCGCCGAGAAGACAGCGTGGTCGTTACCGGTGACGCAGAGCGAGGTCGCGGGGCAGCTGACGCCCATCATCGTTTCGAAGCGGGGTTCCCTCGCTACGCTCCAGGCGCCGGCGCCACCGGTCGGGTTGGTCGAGGTGAGCAGCGCCCCTCCCAGATCCCCTTCGATGCCGACAGCGACGCACAGCGCCGGCGAAGCGCAGGAGACGTCCTGCAGTTCGAGCGCTTCGGGAAGCTGGGCGACGCTCCAGGCGCCCGGGCCTCCAGCCGGATCGGTCGAGGTGATGATCTTGCCGTCGAGACCGACGGCGACGCAGAACGAGACGCTCGGGCAGGAGACCCCGTACATGTGGACCCGGGGTCCGCTTTCCTGCAGGTGGAACCCGCTCCACGCCCCCACCCCGCCGTCGGGATCGGTCGTCGTGAAGATGCCACCGAGACGAGAGACCGCGACGCAGAAGCCGGTGCTTGGACAGGAGACGCCGCGGATCTGAGCGCCGGGGAGGATCACGGATCCAGAGGAGCCGGGAGGCAGGTCGCCATAGCTGCCGGGCTCCTGCAGGTGCCCGATCTGCCAGGCGCCGATGCCGCCGGTGGGATCGCTCGAGCTGGCGATCGCGTCGTTGGAGCCGACGGCGACGCAGAGGGACGGGGAAGGACAGTCGACGTCGAGGAAGAGTCCGGTTTCGCCTTCCTCCGGAAACTGTCCCGTCTGCCATTCCGAGGCAAGCGCGCGGGGGGCGAAGAAGAGCGCCAGCGCGGCGATCCCCATCAGCATCCCCACCGCCACGGTCCGCAGCGTCCCCGCCCGGAATGCTTCCGTCCCAACGCCCATATGTCTCCCTTCTCCGACTGGTCCCCCACCTGAGGCCGACGCCATCCAGAAACCGCCGTGTCTGGGAAAGTTGCGCCGGCGCCTAGGGGCGTCGGCCAGCTAGACCGGGCTCAGGGCTTCGGCGACTCGAGGTCGAGGCTCTGCAACACCCACGGCGTCTGTCTCGTCAGCGCCGTCGGCCGGTAGAAGTGGGCGACGCTCCCCCGCACTGGTTCCTCTTCGGCCAACTCAATCGTGTTCTTGTCCGCCAGCACGCGCACGTGGTAGCTGACCGTCGGCAGGTTCTCGCCCGTGTGCTCGGCCAGCTCCTTCGGCGAGAGCGCGGCCTCGGTTCTGAGGAAGAGCTTGAGGAGAGCGCGGCGGGTCGGATGGTTGAGGGCGGCGACGAAGGCGTTGTTGACCGCGTTCGGGTCTTTCGATCGTCCGCCCTTGCCCTCGGCATCTTTACGCCGAGCTGGTCGCCTTTGCCCCTCCATGTCCCTGGATTTCCCCTTGATCCGAATCCAAATATGTACTCAGGATGCTGAGAACGATTGGGGAGTCTAAGGGCGCTTTGGAGAATCTCTACTGCCGTTTTTGTTACTAAATCGCCGCGCCGGTGACGACCTCGATTAGCGGTGCAGATACCTCTCAATGGTTTCCGTTGAGATGACTTCTGCCTGTCGAGGCGACTCGAAGCAAGTGAGAGCAACCGTCACAGGGATCAGGCTGCCACCGCCCTCCTCCGCCCTCACCGCAGACTCCTTGTGGATGGCCAACGACCTCTGAAAGAGGTCGTCCAGGCAGCCGAGCATCTCTCGCCAGGCCCTTAGGTCGTAGTGCAATCCGGACCAGGTGAAATGCCGATCGGGCCGCCGGTCCAGCACTCCCGCCCGAGCGGCATCCGCCACCCGTTCGATGAAGGTGGTGAAGGTGATGCCGGTGACATCGCTCCTCAACGAGGGCGGAAGCTCCCTCCACGTCTCCTCGTCGAACAGTGATCGACGAAGCGGGCGGTATAGCTGCTCGGGTCGGCCTCTGCCCGCCTTCGGCCGCCTTGCACCGACTGGCATCGGCTCGATGCAACCAAGCTCCTCGAGGCGGCGGAACTCGACCGCCACATGCTGCAGCGGCCAGTCGCCGAACCTGGAGTGAAAGCCCTTGGGGCTGAGGGGCCGGCGGTTGAGCTCAACGAGAATTCGCACCCTTAGTGCGCTCGCAAGCGCCTTTGGGGACCGTAAGCCGAGGAAGGTGCTCTCGAAGGAGCCCGGCGGCGCGGAGGGCTGGAGCTGAGCGCCCTCATGGTCCTCGTCAGGAGGGCTCTCGAAACAGAACATCCCCACGGTGACGGGCAGGGCCTCCTCTTCGGTCTCCGCCATCCGCAGGGGGGCATCGACTCCAAGCTGAAGTGACCGATCGAAGGCTTCTTCGATCGAGGCCAGGAAGTCGCTCCACCCTCGCCCATCGAACTGCAAGGCCGTCCAGCTGACCCACCTCTCGTCGCGGCGGTCAAGCGTCCCGGTTTCGGCCGCCTGGGCGACCCTCCGCATGAAGGTCGAAAGCACTTCCCCAGTGACGCTGCTCCTGGCGGCGGGAGACACTTCTTGCCAAGCGCCAAGATCGAACATCGCCCGGCGGACTGCTCGGTAGAGCTGTTCCCTTCCTCGCCCGGGCCTGCGCCCGATCAATTCAATGCAACCGAGATCCCGAAGTCGGCGGAAATGTCGACTGGCCTCTCGCAAGTCAACGTCGGGATTACGGCGGGTGAAGCCACCGGGCCCCATCTCGGCCTCGTTCAACGCCGCCAGGATGCGCACGCGGAGGGGATGGGAGACCGCCTTCGCGACCCGTCGCGTTACCGCAACGACCGAGTACTCCGAGGAGGGGCGATCGGAATCGGGTGCTTCCAGCTGTGTGGAATCGAGGGTCAACCGGCCTTCTTGGTCAATGAAGTTGGGGTCAATGTATCCCTCCCCACCAAAGTCCGGCAAGCCTGAGTTGAACGGCAACCTTGGAGGACGCGGTTTGACCGCGCGCAAGGTCTCCGGTGAAAGACCAGGGAAGGAGGTGAACCGGATGACTACGAGCAGCGTTGTCTCGAGCCTGCCTACGGCTATGACCAAGGCAAACTGAATGCGAGGCGGAAGGGGGTCGCCAGATCGGCGACACCCCCCTTCCGCTCTCAGGCTCAGCCCTGCTTGACGACCGAGCTCACCAGGCAGATCGGGTCGGTCTTCTTGATCACCATCGTGACGCTCACCCCCTTCCCTGCGTTGCACTTGTGCTTCAACGCAAGGTTGGTCAGCGGCGCTTACCGGTCAATTGAGCGACTAATTGAGTACTCGCGTATTGGGTTGCGTTTAACTCCAAGTACGAATAATCTCGACCGCTCAGACAGAACCTCGACAATTTGGAGGACTTCCGGTGGCGGATAGCGGCAATGGCAGGGATCGGGACGGCGAGAGCGTGGGCCATCGCCTCCCCCGGCTCCCGGAACGGCTGGCGAAAGTCTTCTCCCACCCCCTGCGGGCGCAGCTCCTGGCCCTGCTGAACGAGCGCCCCGGCAGCCCCCACGACCTGATGCAGCGGCTGGCGGTTCGGGGGGAGAAACAGAGCCTGAACCTGATCGCCTACCACGTGCGGGTGCTGCAGCGATACGACGCGATCCAGCTCGTCGACACCGAAAGCGTGCGCGGGGCGACGAAGCACATCTACGCCGCCAACCGGAAGATGCTGATCGACGGCGACGACTGGCTGCGCCTGCCCGACGAGGCCCAGATCGGCATCTGCGCCAACGCGATCGGCGAAGCGGTCGAACGCGCCCAAGCCGCCCTCGAACAAGGGACGATGCCAAAGGACGACCCGGTGATCGTCAACCTGCGCCTCGACCTCGACGA
>JBQCHW010000177.1:0-3581 GCA_051954315.1 Solirubrobacterales bacterium | reverse complement strand
GCGCACCACGCCGTCGGTCGTCGCCTTCACCGAGAGCGGCGAGCGCCTCGTCGGCACCGTCGCCAAACGGCAGGCGGTGATGAACCCGGAGAACACGATCTTCTCGATCAAGCGCTTCATGGGCCGCAAGGAGGCCGAAGTCAAAGAGGAGGAGACGATCGTCCCGTACAAGGTCGAGGCCGGCCCCAACGGCGACGTGCGCGTCGACGTGCGCGGCAAGCAGTACAGCCCGCCGGAGATCAGCGCGATGATCCTGCAGAAGCTGAAAGCCGACGCCGAAATGAAGCTCGGCGACACCGTCGACAGCGCCGTGATCACCGTCCCCGCCTACTTCAACGACGATCAGCGGCAGGCGACCAAGGACGCCGGAAAGATCGCCGGGCTCGAGGTGAAGCGGATCATCAACGAGCCGACCGCGGCCTCGCTCGCCTACGGGCTCGACAAAGAGGACTCCGATCACTCGATCCTCGTCTTCGACCTCGGCGGCGGCACCTTCGACGTCTCGGTGCTGGAAATCGGCGACGGCGTCTTCGAGGTGAAAGCGACCGCCGGCGACAACCACCTCGGCGGCGACAACTGGGACAAAGCGATCGTCGAGTGGCTGGTGGCGGAGTTCAAACGCGACCAGGGCGTCGATCTGGCCGCTGACAAGAACTCGTTGCAGCGCCTCTACGAGGCGGCGGAGAAAGCGAAGATCGAGCTCTCCTCGACCCAGGAGACGCAGATCAACCTGCCGTTCATCACCGCTGTCGAGGGGCAGCCGAAGCACCTCGACCTGAAGCTGACCCGCTCGAAACTCGACGAGCTGACTCGGGAGCTGCTCGACCGCGTGGTCGGGCCGGTGAAACAGGCGCTGAAAGACGCCGACACCGAGGTCGACCACGTCGTCCTCGTCGGCGGCATGACCCGGATGCCGGCGGTCCGCGAGAAGGTCAAAGAGCTGACCGGCAAGGAGCCCCACCAGGGCGTCAACCCTGATGAGGTCGTGGCGGTCGGGGCGGCGATCCAGGCGGGCGTGCTGGCCGGCGACGTCAAGGACGTGCTGCTGCTCGACGTCACCCCGCTGACCCTGGGGATCGAGACCAAAGGCGGCGTGATGACGAAGCTGATCGAGCGCAACACGACGATCCCGACGAAGAAGTCGGAGGTCTTCTCGACCGCCGAGGACAACCAGCCGAGCGTCGAGATCCACGTGCTCCAGGGCGAGCGCGAGATGGCCAGCGGCAACAAGAGCCTGGGCAAATTCCAGCTCACCGGCATCCCGCCGGCGCCGCGCGGCATCCCGCAGATCGAAGTCGCCTTCGACATCGACGCCAACGGGATCATCAACGTCACCGCGACCGACAAAGGCACCGGCAAAGAGCAGAAGATCGAGATCAAATCCGGCTCCGGGCTCTCCGACGAGGAAATCCAGAGCATGGTCTCCGACGCCGAGAGCCACGCCGAGGAGGACGCCAAGCAGCGCGACCTGGCCGAGGCGCGGAACCTCGCCGAGAACTCGGCCTACCAGGCGGAGAAAGCGATCGACGAGGCCGGTGACAAAGTCGACGACTCGACCAAGGAGGACGTGCGCAACGCCGTCAAGGACGTGCGCGAGTCGCTGGAGTCGGGCTCGAAAGAGGAGCTGGACGCGAAGGTCGAGGCGCTGACGACGGCGATGACCAAAGCGTCCGAGCAGATCTACGCGGCGGCTTCGGCCGAGGCGGCCTCGGAGGGAGCTACCGAGAACGGGGCATCCTCTGATGAGGAGGAGGTCGTCGACGCCGAGGTGGTTGACGAGGAGGGCAAATGAGCGAGGCTCCGGAGGAGACTCGCGTCGAAGAGACCCGTCCCGAGGAGGACGGGTCTCAAGCCGTCGAGGCTGACTTCGAGAAGCTGCTGGCGGACGCCGAGCAGCAGAAAGAGGAGTACCTCGAACTTGCCCGGCGGACCAAAGCCGACTTCGAGAACTTTCGGAAGCGGGCTGCCGCCGATGTTCAGGCGGCGCAGGCTCGCGGGAAGATCTCCGTTGCTCGGGAAGTGATCGATGCGGTCGACAACTTGGAGCGGGCGCTGGAGGCAGCTGACGACGGTGCCGCGCTTCGTGAGGGCGTGGAGATGGTGCTCTCGGGGCTGCGCGAGACGCTGACCCGGAACGGGATCGAACCGGTTGATCCCAAGGGCGAGAAGTTCGACCCGAACCAGCACGAGGCGCTTTCGACGATGCCCGTCGAGGGGGCCGAGTCGGGGACGGTCGTCGAGGTGATGCAGAAGGGCTATGCGCTGGGGGACCAGTTGGTCCGGCCGGCGCGCGTTGTGGTGAGTGCCTAGGAGGAACGTGGCTGACGAGCTCTACAAGACGCTCGGCGTCTCGAAGAAGGCGACCGACGAGGAGATCAAGAAGGCGTACCGGAAGCTCGCCCGGAAGTACCACCCTGACCGCAACCCGGGCGACAAGGAGGCGGAGGAGAAGTTCAAGGAGATCTCCGCCGCTCACGACGTCCTCGGCGATCCCGAGAAGCGCAAGGAGTACGACGAGGGCGGTGCTTTCGGCGGCTTCGGCGGTGGCGGCAACCCGTTCGGCGGCGGCGCCCCGGGCGGGCAGGCCGGCGGCTTCGGTGGGATCGACTTCGGTGACATCTTCGGCTCGGTCTTCAACCGCGGCGGCCGCGGGCCGCAGACCCAGCAGGTGCGCGGGCGCGATCTCGAAACCGACGTGCGGCTGAGCTTCGACGAGGCGATCAACGGCGCCCAGATCAGCGTCACCGTCCCGAAGTCGTCGCGCTGCACCACCTGCCACGGCAGCGGCGCCAAGCCCGGTACCTCCCCCACCACCTGCCCGCGCTGCGAAGGCCGCGGGGTCGAGAACCAGGGCCAGGGCCTCTTCTCGATCAGCCAGCCCTGCTCGCAGTGCGGCGGTTCCGGCCAGATCATCGAGGACCCCTGCCCGACCTGCGGCGGCTCCGGGCTCACGCAGCAGAACAAGCGCTACAAGGTCAACGTCCCCGCCGGGGTCAAGGACGGCAGCCGCATCCGGCTCGCCGGCAAGGGTGAGGACGGCCCCCGCGGCGGCCCGCCCGGCGACCTCTACGTGACCACCCGCGTCGCCTCCTCCCCCGTCTTCAAACGGCTCGACGACGGCAACCTCGAGGTGGCGGTGCCGATCACGGTGCCGGAGGCGCTGCGCGGCGGCACGATCGAGGTGCCGACGCTGAACGGGACGAAGAAGATCAAGGTCGCGCCGGGGACCAAGCACGGCAGCGTCCAGCGCCTGCGGGGCGAGGGACCGCCGCGAGGCAAGGGAAAAGGCGGCGGCAACGGCGACATCCGCTACCGGCTCGAGATCCAGATGCCGGGCGAGCTGAGTGACGAGCAGCGCGAGGCGGTCGACAAGCTCGCCGAGACGCTGAACGGCGGCGACCCGCGGGCCGAGCTCTTGCGAAAGGCGGCGCGCTGATGGCCACCTACCGGCGCCGGGTGAAGGCGACCTTCGACCAGGACCAGGGCGTGTTCATGATCTCGGTCGCCGCCGAACTGGCCGAGATGCACCCGCAGACGTTGCGGGTCTATGAGCAGCGCGGGTTGATCGAGCCGAAGCGCTC
>JBQCHW010000176.1:0-3243 GCA_051954315.1 Solirubrobacterales bacterium | reverse complement strand
GCCGAAGCGCGAGCTGGCCGAGATCCTTGCCGGCTTCGAGCGCGGCACCGTCGACGTGCTGTGCAACGCGATGCTCCTGGCCGAGGGCTGGAACAGCCCGCGGGCGACGATCTGCATGCACCTGGCGCCGACCGCCTCGCGACGGATCTACCAGCAGCGGGTCGGCCGCGTCACCCGGCGGGCGCCGGGCAAGGAGGCGGGGCTCGTCCTCGACTTCGTCCACCCGGCGACGACCCACGACGAGACGATCGTCACCCTCCACAGCCTGCTCGACCGCGACGTCTACCGCGGCGGCGCAATCGTCGTCGGGCCGGTGCGGCGCGGGCGCGGGCGCAAGGTCCGGGTCGAGCGGCGAATCGTCCCGGTCTCCGACGTCGAGGAGAAGCGGATGGAGGTGCTGGAACGCGAGATCTGGCGGATCGCGGTCGAGAACCTCGACTATCCCGAGCAGCACGCCTGGGCGGCGCTGGCCGGGGCAAGGGTCAACACCCAGGGCTGGCGCCGGGCGCGGGCGATGCTGCAGAACGACCGCACCAAAGAGCTGCGCCGCCGCTTCCTGCTCACCTGCGTGCAGCGCAACCGCAACGCGCAGCTGCGGCTGAAAGCGCTTGGGGAGATCGCCGACCTCGGCGACGCCGAGGCCTTCGACGACGCGATCGAAATCGTCGGCACCTGGAGCCGCGAGGACAAACGCGCCGGGACGAAGACGCTGCTGCAGGCGCTGATCGACAAGCGGATCGGCCGCCGCGACCAGGCGCAGGCCTGGGTCTGGCGGCTCGCCTCCTACACGCGGGAACTGCACGAGGAGTACGCGGTGCAGCGCTGGCCGGAGACGAAGCGCCTGCTGGGGCTGCTGGTCAACTCCTCCGGGCGGGCGCACGGACGGAACGCGCGGCGGCTGGTGCACGCGGCGCGCAAACAGGACCGCCGCCTGGCGGTGGCCCTGCTGGCCGCGGCTGTGTCCCACACCCCAGAGGGCGAGGAGGTCCTGCGCGGGGCGCGGATGCGGATGGCCCGGAAACCGTCGGCCGTCGCCCGCGAGCTGCTGAAGAACTTCCCCAAAGGCGGCAAGCGCCGGCGCAAGCGCAAGCGCGGCGGCGCCGGGCAGGCGCAGGGAGAGAACGGCAACGCGCCGGAGGCCGCGAGCAACGGCGAGGTGTCGGAGAAGACTGCGAAGGACGGCGACGCGCCGGCGAAACCGAAACGGCAGCGCCGGCGGCGCAAACCGAAAAGCTCAGAAGCGGGTGAGGTGGACCTCGCCGGCGCCGACGGAGATGCGGTCGCCGCCGGGGGAGACGACGACGAGGTAGCCCCGGTCGTCGACGCCGTCGGCGACGCCTGAGCCACCGTCCCATTCGACCTCGCGGCCAAGTAGCGCGTCGCGCTCGCGCCAAACGGTTAGGACTTCCTCGGGATCGGCGTCGAGCCACTCTGCCAACCGTGCATTCAGTGCCTCACGCGCATCGTCGACACGAACTTCCTGCAACGACACCGCAGTTGCTCGCAGCTCGGGCGGGAACTCCTCTTCTTGGATCGAGAGGTTGAGGCCGACGCCGATGACTGCCCAGCCGTCTTGGGGGCGGGCCTCGATCAGAACCCCCGATAGCTTGCGGCCGTCGACGTGGATGTCGTTGGGCCACTTGACCTTGCATTCGAGGTCGGGGTTCAGCTTCTCAGCCGCCTCGCAGACAGCAAGCGGGACGGCTAGCGGCAGCATCACGTGGCGCTCATCGAGAGGACGGACGATCGCCGAATAGAGGAGGGCCTTGTTGGGTGGGGCCGTCCAGGTTCGGCCTTGGCGGCCGCGGCCGGCGGTCTGCTCGGCGGCGGTGACGACGGCGCCGTGAGGTGCTCCGGCGGCGGCCAGCTCACGGGCGCGCGAGTTGGTCGAGTCGGTGCGGGTGAAGTGGTGGTGCGGGTGGCCGAAGCTCATCCGGCTGCGTCGGCCAGGAGAGCGTCGAGGAGGCCTTCGATGTCGTGGCGCTCGGCCTCTACGGCGAGCTCGAGGCCGGCGGCGCGGGCGGTCTCGCTGGTGACGGGGCCGATCGAGACGATGCGGGCATTCTTCGGGAAGCGGTCGCCGAGGGCCTCGAGGAGGTTGGTGACGGTCGAGGAGGAGGTGAAGGTGACGTAGTCGGCCTCTTGGGCGCGCTCGATCTCGGAATCGTCGGGCTGCTCGCGGACGGTTTCGTAGAGGGGGACGATGTCGACTTCGGCGCCGCGATTGCGCAGGGCGTCGGGGAGGACGTCGCGGGCCTCTGCGGCGCGGGCGACGAGGACGCGCTTGCCCTCGACCTCGATGTCGGCGAGCGCGTCGACCAGCGCCTCGGCGACGAAGCGCTCGGGGACGACGTCGGCGACGAGGCCGTGCTGGGCGAGGGCGCGGGCGGTGCCGGGACCGATCGCGGCGACGGTGGCGCCGGCGAGCGCGCGGGCGTCCTGTCCCGCCGCCTGTATCGCCTCGAAGAGGAGGTGGACGCCGTTGGGGCTGGTCAGGCAGACGAGGGCGTAGTCGCCGATCCGCGTCACCGCGTCGCGAACCTCTTGCGAGTCGGTCTTCGACTCGATCCGGATCGCCGGCAGCTCGACCACGTCGGCCCCCAGCTCGCGCAGGGTGCGGGCGAGGCCGCTGGCCTGGGCGCGGGCGCGGGTGACGACGACCCGACGCCCGTGCAGCGGCCGCCGCTCGAGCCAGCCGAGCTGCTCGCGCCGCCGCGCCACCTCGCCGACGACGATCAGCGCCGGCGCTTTCACGGCCTCGCGCTCGACCACGTCGGCGAGCGTCCCCAGGGTTGCGGTGACGGTTCGCTGTCCCGGCATCGTCCCGCGTTCGATCGCCGCCGCTGGCTCCTCCGGGTTGCGTCCCGCCTCGATCAGCGCCGCCGCGTTCTCCGGCAGCCGTTTCACCCCCATGTAGAAGACGAGCGTGCCGGGGAAGCGGGCTAGCGCCGCCCAGTCGAGCGCGCTCTCGGTCTTCTCCGGGTCCTCGTGGCCGGTGACGAAGGCGACGGCGGAGGCGTCGTCGCGGTGGGTCACGGGGATGCCCGCGTAGGCCGGGGCGGCGACGCCTGCGGTGACGCCCGGGACCACTTCGAACGGGATCTCCGCCTCGGCGAGGGCCTCGGCCTCCTCGCCACCTCGGCCGAAGACGAACGGATCGCCGCCCTTCAGCCGGACGACCAGGTTGCCCCGGCGCGCGCGGTCGATCAGCAGCTCCTCGATGCCCTCCTGGGGAACGCTGGC
>JBQCHW010000175.1:0-7507 GCA_051954315.1 Solirubrobacterales bacterium | reverse complement strand
CTTCATGGAGAGGTTTTCCCTGGCGGGCCGGTAACGACCCTCCCATAGGAACAAGCGGAGTCGCCAGACGTTGCGGCCTAGGCGAACGGCTGTCTACAGCTCAGAGATCGACCGAGCGGCCGTTGGAGAAGCCCTCGAGCGCGAGGATCTTCTCGATCGTCTCGCCACGGACCGGCGCGTCGGTGGTCAGCGCCATCACCGCGCGCTCCCCCCCGCTTTCGGCGCCGACGGCTGCGGAGACGATATTGACGCCCTCTTCGCCGAGGAGGGTGCCGACGCGGCCGATCATCCCCGGCTGGTCGGCGTAGCGGAAGACGGTGATGTGCTCGGCGAAGGGCAGGTAGAAGCTCTCGCCCCAGGCGGAGACCAGGTAGGGCTCGTTGCGCGGGCCGACGCTGGTGCCGGCGACCTCGACCTCGCCGTCGGCGGTGGTGACGCGGACGCGAACGAGCTCGGTGAAGTCCTCGGCGCTGGCGTCGGTGGTCTCGGAGAGCTCGATCCCCCGCTCCTCGGCCATCTGCGGCGCGTTGACGAGGTTGACCGGCTCCTCGGTGTGGCCGGAGAGGATCCCGGCGAGGACGGCGATCCCGAGCAGGCGGGTGTCGTGGGAGGCGATCCGGCCGCGGAATTCGGCGGAGACGCGCTCGACCGAGCCGGTGCCGAGACCCTGGGCCAGGCGGCCGAGCTTTTCGCAGAGCGGGACGAAGGGCGCCAGCGCTTCCATCACCTCGGGCCGCACCGCGGCGATGTTGACCGCATTGGTGACGACGCCGCCGGTCAGCGCCGCGGTCACCTGCTCGGCGGTGACGACGCCGGCGCGGTCCTGGGCCTCGGCGGTCGAAGCGCCGAGGTGCGGGGTGACGACGACGTCGCCGCGGGAGAAGACCGGGTGCTCGGTGAACGGCTCCTCGGGGAAGACGTCGAGGGCGGCGCCGGCCAGCTTGCCGGACTCGAGGCCGTCGACCAGCGCGTCGAGGTCGACCAGCTCGCCGCGGGCGCAGTTGACGAGGCGGGCGCCGTCCTTCATCGCCGCGATCGTCTCGGCGTTGATCATCTTGATCGTCTCCGGCGTCTTCGGCGTGTGCAGGGTGATGAGGTCGGCGCGGCCGAGCACCTCCTCGATCGAGTCGACGCCCTCGGCCCCGAGCTCGCGGAAGCGCTCGGCGGAGACGAACTTGTCGAAGGCGACGACCTCCATGTCGAAGCTCTGGGCGCGCCGGGCGACGAGCTGGCCGATGCGGCCGAAGCCGATCACCCCGAGCGTCTTGCCGTAGAGCTCGGAGCCCTTGAACTTGGCCCGGTCCCAGCGGCCGGCGACGAGCGATTCGTGCGCCTGCGGGACGTTGCGGAAGAGGGCCAGGGCCAGCGCCAGGGTGTGCTCGGCGGCGGCGACCGAGTTCGATTCCGGCGCGTTGGCGACGATGATCCCACGGCGGGTGGCGGCCGGGATGTCGACGTTGTCGACGCCGGTACCGGCGCGGCCGATCACCTTGAGGTTGTCGGCCAGGTCGATCAGCTCCGGCGTCATCTTCGTCGCCGAGCGGATCAGGATCGCGTCGTATTGGGAGATCCGCTCGCGCAGCTCCTCGTCGGACATCTCCAGCCCGAGGTCGACGTCGAACTGCGAGCGCAGCAGGTCGACGCCGGTGTCGGCGATCTTCTCCTTCACCAGGACCTTCACGAGCCCCTCACCCCGTCGATGTTCTCGACCACCCAGTCGATGCAGGCAGTCAGCGCCTCGACGTCGTCCGGGTCGATCGCCGGGAACATTCCGATCCGCAGCTGGTTGCGGCCGAGCTTGCGGTAGGGCTCGACGTCGACGATCCCGTTGGCGCGCAGCGCCTTCGCCAGGGCGGTGGCGTCGACGGAGTCGTCGAAGTCGATCGTGCCGACGACCAGGGAGCGCTTGGCGGGGTCGGCGACGAAGGGGCTCGCGTAGTCGCTGCGGTCGGCCCAGCCGTAGAGGCGGCCGGAAGAATCGGAGGTGCGCTCGACGCAGCCGGAGAGGCCGCCGAACTCGAGCATCCACTGGACCTGATCGTTCAGCAGCAGCAGGGTCGCCAGCGCCGGCGTGTTGTAGGTCTGCTCCTTGCGCGAGTTGTCGAGGGCGGTCTGCAGCGAGAGGAAGGCGGGCTGCCAGCGGTCGCCGGCACCGTCGAGCTCCTCGATCCGGGCGATCGCCGCCGGGCTGAGGGCGGCGAGCCAGAGGCCGCCGTCGGAGGCGAAGCCCTTCTGCGGGGCGAAGTAGTAGGCGTCGCACTGGGTGAGGTCGACGGGCAGGCCGCCGGCGCCGGAGGTCGCGTCGATGAGGACGAGTGCCTCGGCCGCGCCCTCGGGACGCTGCACCGGGACCATCACCCCGGTCGAGGTCTCGTTGTGGGCCCAGGCGATGGCGTCGGCGCCGGAGTCGGCGCGCGGCGCGGGCGCGTCGCCCGGCTCGGCCTCGACCACGATCGGGTCCTGCAGGAACGGCGCCGCCGCGGTCGACTTGGCGAACTTGCTCGAGAACTCGCCGTAGGTGAGGTGCAGGGCTCGCTCGCGTACGAGCCAGGCCGTCGCCGCCTCCCAGAAGGCGGTGGTGCCGCCGTTGCCGAGGGCGATCTCGTAGCCGTCAGGCAGCGAGAAGAGCTCGCCGAGGCCGGTCCGCACCTCCCGCACCAGGTCGCGGACCGGCGCCTGGCGGTGCGAGGTGCCCATCAGGTCCGAGCGCTCGGCCAGGCGCGCGAGCGCCTCCGGGCGGACCTTCGAGGGACCGCAGCCGAAGCGCCCGTCTGCGGGCTTGATCTCGGCGGGAATTTGCAGGGTCGTCTCAGGCGCCATCCGAGCGAGACAGGTTATTGACCAAACGCCTTGGGCGACGCCGGGGCTCGGGTTAGGCTCAGCAGCGCGGTTTTACGCACGTTTACCACGAGGGGAGAGCGATGTACCCAGTCACCTATGAAGCCGATTACAACCCGGCTCCGAACCGATGGACCACCTTTTTCCGGCCACTCCTGGCGATCCCATGGTTGATCGTCGCCCTCTTCTGGGGGCTGCTGTTCGCCTTCACCCACCTCTTCGCCTGGATCGCGATCGTCATCCTCGGCCGCTATCCGGAATGGCTCTTCGACTTCAACTCCGGAGTCGTCAGGTTCGGTGTCCGCATCGGCGCCTGGTTCTACCTGCAGACCGATGAATGGCCGCCCTTCGGGCTGAACGATGACCCGTCCTATCCGATCCGGCTCAACATCGCCCCGCGGGAAGAGAGCCAGAGCCGCCTCAAGGCCCTCTTCCGCCTGATCCTGGCGTTCCCCGTCGCGATCGTCGTCAGCTACGGCTCGCGGATCGTGCTCGCCGGGCTCTTCGTGATCGCCTGGCTGACGATCGTCTTCCGCGGCTACATGCCCGAAGCGGTCCACAACGCGCTCAGCTTCGTCAACGGCCTCGACGCGAGGGTGATCGGCTACATCGCCTTCCTTACCGACGAGTACCCACCGATCGGGCTCGACCGGCCCGGGGGCAGCACCGCAGTTGCGCCCGCCGCACCCACCG
The DNA here is from genome assembly GCA_051954315.1 of Solirubrobacterales bacterium. Taxonomy (GTDB): domain Bacteria; phylum Actinomycetota; class Thermoleophilia; order Solirubrobacterales; family 70-9; genus VAYN01. Next base: position 3,976 of record JBQCHW010000175.1, on the reverse strand, counting down.
CTCCCGAGGCTGCCTGATGGCGAACGTAAGGAAAGGCGAGGGCTGGGCGGTCGCCGGTCTCGACGACCTCGGCGAGGGCTGGGGCTTCCGCAAGGTCCGCAAGGAGCTGGGGGTCGGAGCCTTCGGCGCCAACATCGTCGTGATGCCGCCCGGCTACGAGTCCGGGCGGCACCTGCACGAGACCCAGGAGGAGCTCTACTTCGTCCACCAAGGCCGCCTCGAGATCGACCTCGATGGCGAGAAACAGGAGCTGGGCCCCGGCGGCGTCGCCTGGGTAGACGCCCCGGTAGTTCGCGGCTTCAAGAACCTCAGCAGCGACGAAGACGCGATCTATTTCGTCGTCGGCGGCAAGGACGGCTACGTCGGCCGCGACGGCAAATTACCGCCAGGCGAGACGGACGCCAGAGGTCCCATCAAACAGTGAAATGGCCTCAGGGGTTCTGAGGCCAAGCAGTTCAAGGAAGAGAGAGGGAGCGTGCTCTGCACGTGACCGAACGATGACGCCGAAATGCGCCGGCCTCAGAGCTCCTGAGGTTATTTCGTGTCTTTGAAGTCTTGGTCGATCCAGGGCATCATCGAGCGGAGGTCGCCGCCGATGTCCTCGATTTCGTGGCCGGCCGCTTCGCTGCGCATACGGTCGAAGTTCTCGTTGCCGGCGCGGTTCTCGGCGATGAACTCTTTGGCGAAGTCGCCGGACTGGATCTCGGAGAGGATCTCTTTCATCGCCGCGCGGGACTCCTCGCCGATCACGCGTTTGCCGCGGGTCATGTCGCCGTACTCAGCGGTGTTGGAGATCGAGTAGCGCATGCCCTGAATGCCCTTTTCGTACATCAGGTCGGCGATCAGCTTCAGCTCGTGCAGGCACTCGAAGTAGGCGAGGCGCGGGTCGTAGCCGGCCTCGACCAGGGTCTCGTAGCCGGCGCGGACCAGCTCGGAGGCGCCGCCGCAGAGCACCGCCTGCTCGCCGAAGAGGTCGGTCTCGCACTCGTCTTTGAAGGTCGTCTCGATCACCGCGGCGCGGCCGCCGCCGATCCCGGAGGCGTAGGCGAGGACGAGGTCGTGGGCGTTGCCGCTGTCGTCCTGGTGGACGGCCATCAGGCAGGGGACGCCGCTGCCTTCCTCGTACTGGCGGCGGACCAGGTGGCCCGGGCCCTTCGGCGCGACCATGCCGACGTCGACGCCGGGGGGCGGGTCGATCTCGCCGAAGTGGAACGAGAAACCCAGGGGGAAGAGCAAGATATTTCCGGGGGCGATGCCGTCGCTGATCTCCTCGCGCCAGACCTCGGCCTGCTTCTCGTCGGGCAGCAGGATCATCACCAGGTCGCCGCGGCTGGCTGCTTCGGCGATGTCGAGCACCTCGAGCCCGGCCGCTTCGGCCTTGGCGCGGCTGGAAGACCCGGGACGCAGGCCGACGACGACGTCGACGCCGGAGTCCTTGAGGTTGAGGGCGTGGGCATGCCCCTGGGAGCCGTAGCCGAGGATCGCGACGGTCTTGCCGTCGAGCTTGCTGAGGTCGGCGTCTTTGTCGGTGAAGATGTCGTCGGTTCGCATGACGCGGCAGGCTACCGGGTGCCTCAGCCAGGCGACGGAAGGCGCTAGCGGAGCGCCCGACGCATCAGCTTCCCTGACGGGGTGCGCGGCAGCGCCGAGGCGAGCTCGACCCGCTTCGGCACTTTGAACCCGGCAAGTGTCTCGGCGCAGTGGCGCCGCAGCTCGTCCGCGGTGGCGCTGCTGCCGCTCTCGAGGACGACGACCGCGGTCACCGCCTGCTGCCACTCGGGGTCCTCGCGGCCGATCACCGCCGCCTCGGCGACTGCCGGATGGCGCAGCAGCACCTCCTCGACCTCGGCCGGGATCACGTTCTCGCCGCCGCTGACGATCATGTCGTCGATCCGGTCGCGGACGTAGAGGAAGCCTTCCTCGTCGATGTGGCCGAGGTCGCCCGTGTGGAGCCAGCCGTCGGCGTCGGCGCTGCCGGGAGCGACGGTCGGTCCCTGGATCAGGATCTCGCCCTCGCGGATCCGCAGGTGCGTGGTCAGCAGCGGGCGGCCGGCGGAGCCGAGCTTGCGCTTGGCGTCGGCGGGCGCGAGCGTCGTCACCTGCGAGCAGGTCTCGGTGAGGCCGTAGGTCTGGACCACGGTCGCGCCCTTGGCGATCGCCTCTTCCAGCGGTTCCTCCGGCACCGGCCCGCCGCCGACCAGGATCGCCCGCGGGCCGGAGAGCTCGACGCCGGCGTCGAGCAGCCGCGTCAGCATCGTCGTCACCAGCGACATCACCGTTATGCCTTCGCGTTCCAGCGCCTCGCCCACGCGGTCGACGTCGAAGCCGTCGTGGATGACCGCGGTCGTCCCGTAGATGACCGAGCGCATGACGATCCCGAGCCCGGCGATGTGGCTGAGCGGGACGCAGCAGAGCCAGCGGTCCTCGGGCAGGACGCCGAGGTTGAAGCCGGAGCCGACCGCGTTCCAGAGGAAGTTGCCGTAGGTGAGCGGGACCGGGCGCGGGGTGCCGGTGCTGCCGCTGGTGAGGACGCGGCAGCAGATCGCGTCCATGTCGTGCTCGCCGAGCAGCGGCATGTCGGCCTCGGTCTGGGTCAGCTGGCCGGGGTCGTCGAGGTCGACGATCGGGTCGACGGCGGAGACGATCGCCGCCCGCTCCTCGGGGGTAAGGCGCGGACCGAGCGGCAGCAGCGCGGCGCCCACCTTCAGCAGCGCGTGCAGGAGGACGACCTGCTCGCGGCGCGGGTGCATCGTCAGTGCCGCGGTCGAGCCGCGGCGGACGCCGTGGGCGGCGAGCCGGCGGGCGACCCAGGTGGCCTCGGCCTCGAGCTCGGCGTAGGTCATCTCGGCCCCGTCGGCGACGAGGGCCGTCCGGTCCGGACAACTCTGTGATCTCTGCGAGAGCCAGTCGTCGAGCTTCATCGGGATATCGTGCCCATCATGCCCAAACGCCACAAAGGAGCCCCCCCAGAGAGTGAGCTCTACGCGCCGATCGAGTGGAAATCCGGTCCCGGCAGCTACGAAGACATCCGTTACGAGACCGGCGGCGGGATCGCCAAGGTGACGATCGCCCGGCCCGAGGTCCTGAACGCCTTCCGGCCGCAGACGCTGATCGAGGTCTCGGCGGCGATGGAGCTCGCCCGCGAGGACGAGGAGGTCGGGATCGTCGTCCTGACCGGCGAGGGCGAGCGCGCCTTCTGCTCGGGCGGCGACCAGACCGTGCGCGGCGACACCGGCTACATGGCCGAGGGGGCCTCGGTCGGCCGCTTCCACGTCACCGATCTGCAGGTGCAGATGCGGCGGCTGCCGAAGCCGATCGTGGCGATGGTCGCCGGCTACGCGATCGGCGGCGGCCACATCCTCCACCTCTGCTGCGACCTGACGATCGCTGCCGACAACGGCGTCTTCGGCCAGGTCGGGCCACGGGTCGGCTCCTGGGACGGCGGCTACGGCGCCTCGCTCCTGCGCGACCTGGTCGGGACGAAGAAGGCGAAGGAGATCTGGATGCTCTGCCGCCAGTACGACGCCGAGGAGGCGCGCGAGATGGGACTGGTGAACACGGTCGTGCCGCTGACCGAGCTGGAGCGCGAGACCGTCGCCTGGTGCCGCGAGATGCTCGCCCTCTCCCCCTTCGCGCTGCGCCTGGTCAAGGCCAGCTTCAACGCCCACGAGGACGGCTACGCCGGGATCCAGCAGCTCGCCCACGACGCCAACCTCCTCTTCTACGGCTCCGACGAGGCGGCCGAGGGGCGCGAGGCGTTCAAGGAGAAACGGACCCCCGACTTCGGCCAGTTCCCGAGGCGCGCATGAGGATCTGGCTGATGGCGGCGCGGCCGCGGACGCTGCCCGCGGCGATCGCGCCGGTGCTCGTCGGCACCGCCGCGGCGGTCGAATGGGTCGGGCACCTGCCCCGGGTCGGCGCCTTCATCGCCGCCCTTTTCGGCAGTGTCTTCATCCAGATCGGGACCAACCTCGCC
>JBQCHW010000174.1:0-5441 GCA_051954315.1 Solirubrobacterales bacterium | reverse complement strand
AAGCGCTTGATCGAGAAGATCGTGTTCTTCGGATTCGTCACCTGCTGGCGCTTCGCCGGCGCCCCGACGAGCCGCTGGTCGTCCTTCGTGAACGCGACGACGGACGGGGTCGTCCGCCCGCCCTCGGCGTTCTCCAGAACGGTGGGCTCGCCGCCCTCCATCACCGCCACGCACGAGTTGGTCGTGCCGAGGTCGATTCCGATCGTCTTTGCCACTTTTGCCTTCCCTCCAGGGGTTTCTTGGGGTTATTTCGAAGTTCTGTTGATGATGCTAGAAAATCTAAGTGGCAGTGTGGCAGATTTGTAAGGCGATTACAAGCAAGCGCCTATAGTGATTCGGGTCACGCGGGAGCCGGGTAGCCAAGGGGATAGGCGACTCGGCTTGGGGAGCGCCTCGACAATCGGTCCCGAGGGAACGGGTCCGCGAAAGAGGAGGAAGACTTTGAGCACCGCACTGACCCGCCGGCTGTTGGCGCCGGCAATCCTCGCGGCGTTGCTGCTTGCCCTGGTGTTGCCGGGCCTAGCCCTCGCCAAGCAGGACGACCACAGCGACAACGGCAAAGGCAAGGTCGTGGGCGTGATGACCCGCAACCTCTACCTCGGCGCCGACCTCGGGCCGGTGATCGCCGCCGAAAACACCGAAGACGTCGTCAGCGCGAGCGGCGCGGTCCTGCGTGACGTCATCGCCAACGACTTCCCCACCCGGGCGAAGGGGCTGGCGGATGAGATCCGGCGTACAAAGCCCGACCTCGTCGGCCTGCAGGAGGTCGCCTACTGGCAGACGACGCCGATCACCCCGGCTGGGGAAGCGGTGACGATCGACTACTTGAAACTGCTGCTGGGCGAGCTGAACAAAGGGCCCGGGCCCAACCGCTACGAAGTGGTCGTGGTCCAGAACGAGTTCGGCACCGAAACGCCTGCCGATCTCAACAACGTCCCGAACGACGGGCCGGGCGGCGAACTGGCCAATGCCGAGGTGCTCGGGAAACTGCTGATGCGGGACGTGATCCTGGCTCGAACCGGGGCCGGCGTCCACACCTGGAACGCCGAAGGCGGCAACTTCAAAACGTTGCTGCAGCTAGAAGTCGGCGGTCAGCCGGTGGCGGTCAAACGTGGCTGGACGGCAACCGACGCGCAGGTGCGCGGCAGCCAGCCGTTCCACTTCGTCAACACCCACCTGGAGGCGTTCCAGCCGCTGATCCGCCAGGCCCAGGCGGCTGAGCTGGTGGCCCCGGGCGGTCCGGCGACGAGCGACCTGCCGGTCGTCCTGGTCGGCGACCTCAACTCCGATGACGACACGGTCTCCGGCGCCGATCGGCTCGCCTACCAGGTGCTGCTGGGGGCGGGCCTGGTCGAGCGCAGCACCAACGATCCGCTCGGCTGCTGCCTCAACTCGCCGCTGCTCGAAGTAGGCAAAGGCGGAAAAGTCTCCGACTTCGACCACCAGGTCGACCACGTGATGACGAACGACCCCAGCGGGATCACCCTGGAGCGCTCGGAGGTGACGGGCCTGCTGCCGGTCAACGGCTTCTGGGACTCCGACCACGCCGGGCTCTACAGCGCCCTGCGGTTCAGGGGTTAGCCGCTTAGCCCTGTCCGGCGGTGTTCGCGACGAACTCGGCCACTTCTTTGGCCTGAGACTCGTTGAGGATGCCGCCGGGCATGCGGCCCGGAGTGGAGCTGTTGACCCCGTTTTCGACCGCGTTGAGGACGCGGCCTTCGGTCGCTTTGATCGTGCTCTTGACCGATTCCGGGTCGCCTTCCGGCGGGCCCGAGGGGGCGAGCAGTTCGTCGAGGTCGGGGCCGTAGTTGCCGTCGGTCCCAGCCGAGGCAAGCGAGTGGCAGGTGCCGCAGTTGGTCTGGAACAGCGACTGTCCGTCCTTGAGGCTGGCGGAGACCTTCTCGTCGCCGCTTTCGCCGTCGCCCTTGGAGCGGAAGGCCGCGAAGGGAATGACGACTGCGAGGACGAGGACGAGGACCCCGAACCAGATGAAGGTGCGCTTGCTCATTTAGCGGCGCGCATACTACTGGCGCGCTCCCCCGCGCGGTTCTCCCGGTACCAGGGGCACATCCGCCGCAGGCCGCACTCGCCGCAGCGCGGTTTCGGCCGGCAGACCGTGCGGCCGTGCCGGATCAGGTTGACGTGGAACTCGTGGGCGTCCTCCGGGGGGACGATCGCCAGCATCTCGTCGTGGGCCTTCTCGAAGGAGGCTTTGGCCGGGAAGAGCCCGAGCCGGCCGCCGACCCGGTGGACGTGGACGTCGACCGGGATCTCCGGGATCCCCCAGGTAAAGATCAGCACGCAGGCAGCGGTTTTGCGGCCGACGCCGGGCAGGTCGAGGAGGAACTCGAGCGACTCCTCTCGCGAGGCGTCCTCGGTCCAGTCGAGGTCGGGCGGATCGCCGAGGCGCTCGAGGATCGCCTGGATCCGCGGCGCCTTCTGCTTTGCCAGCCCGCCGGGCCGGATCGCCTCCTCCAGCTCCGCGATCGGCGCGTCCCGCACTTCCTCCCAGGTTGGGAAGCGCTCGCGCAGCGCCGCGTAGGCGACGTCGCGGTTGCGGTCGTTGGTGTGCTGGGAGAGGACCGTCTTGACGAGCTCGCCGACGGGATCCCCGTGCGGTTCCTCCGCCGGCACCCCGTACATCTCCCGCAGCCGGTCCCGTATAGCCCGCACCCGCCGCCGGTCTGGCCGTTTCCAGCTCACCCGCGAGACCCTAGTGGCCGTTAACGGCGGGGCTACAATTGGCTGTTCTCGTGTCTCGCGCCTTCGCTGCCATAGGAGCAAAACTGCCCCAGGGCTGGGGGGATCTCGGCCGCCAGATCGGCATCCTCGTCGGGGTCGACGTGATCTACGAGCTCGGCCGCGGACTCGCCGACGGCAGCCGCACCGAGGCGCTCGCCCACGGAGCCCAGGTGATCGACTTCGAGCGCGGCACCGGGACCCTGTTCGAGCCCAGCGTGCAGACCTTCTTCCTGCCCGCGCACTGGGTCATCGACCTCGCCAACCAGCTCTACCTCAACGCCCAGTTCTCGATCGCGCTCGGCTTCCTGGTCTGGCTCTACCTCTTCCGCAACCAGTCCTACTACTTCGTCCGCAACATGTTCGTGGTCTCGATGTGCCTGGCCCTGATCGGCTACGTCGGCTACCCGACGGCGCCGCCGCGGATGTTCCCCCAGGACGGCTTCGTCGACACGATCACCCGCTTCTCCGACGTCAACCACGACTCCACCCTGGCCAAAGTCTTCATCAACCCCTACGCGGCGGTGCCGAGCATGCACTGCGCCTTCGCGGTGATGATCGGCGGCGCCGGCGTGATGACCTGCCGCCACTGGTGGTCGAAAGCCTGGTGGGCGTTCTGGCCGATCCTGATCGCCTGGGTGGTGATCGTCACCGGCAACCACTACTGGGTCGATGTGGTGCTCGGCTGGTTCGTCGCCCTCGCCGCCTTCGCGATCGCCCGCGGCGCCCTCGCCCGGGTCCGCCCGGAGGCCTGGGGCTGGCGCCCCCCGGCCCCGCGCGAGGCCGAGGCATGATCAGGGTTTCTATAGCCTGAGCCGCAATGGGACCTTCGGCGCCGCCCCGGCGCAGCAGCAGTCGTGCCGGCGCCCGCAACGGGCAGGAGTTCCGCTCGTATGCCCGCAACCGCCTGATCGAGAGTCGCCTGACCCCGAACGCGATCTCGCTGATGGGGCTGGTCGGCAACCTCGTCGCCGCGGCCCTGGTCACCCAGCGTCTCTTCTTCCTCGCCGGGATCGCCTTCATCCTCGGCTCGGTGATGGACACGCTCGACGGCCGCTACTCGCGGATGTCGGGCAAGGGCACCCTCTTCGGCGCCTTCCTCGACTCGACCCTCGACCGGATCGAGGAGGGGATCGTGCTGACCGCCGTGGCCGGCTACTTCGCCGCGCGGGGGGACGACTTCGCCGCGGCGATGTGCGTGGCGGCCGTGCTCTTCTCGCTGATGGTCTCCTACACCCGCGCCCGGGCCGAGGCGCTTGGAGTCGAATGCAAGGTCGGATTGGCCACCCGGCCCGTCCGCGTGGTGATACTTTCGATCGGCTTGTTGTTCGCCAAGGGCGCCGGACTGGGCGATTTCGAACTGCTGGCGCCAGCGGTCTACGCGATCGCCGCCTTGACGATATTCACCACCTTCCAGCGGGTATGGCATGTGAGGAACGAGCTATCCGGCGAGGTCTCCGGCGTCAAAGAGGACGACGGCGGCGACGCGGGGGACATGTAACCAGCGAAGCCGCCAGGTGTCTGAAGCCACCCAGCGCAATCCAGGAGGACTTCGATTTCAATGAGTGAGAGCAACGGAGCTAACGGCAACGGCCACACCAATGGCGTCGGCCGCTCGGACGAGAAGGTCCGGGTAGCGATCGTCGGCGTCGGCAACTGCGCCAACAGCTTCATCCAGGGCGTCCAGTACTACAAGGACGCCGATCCGGCCGACGAAGTGCCGGGGCTGATGCACGTCGACCTCGGCGGCTACCACGTGCGCGACGTCGAGTTCGTCGCCGCCTTCGACATCGACCAGGAGAAGGTCGGCAAAGACCTTTCCGAGGCGATCTGGTCGGGGCAGAACGACACGATCAAGTTCGCCGACGTGCCGAACCTGGGCGTGGAGGTCCATCGCGGGATGACCCACGACGGCCTTGGCAAGTACCTGAAAGAGAAGATCACCAAGGCACCGGGCGAAACCGCTGACGTCGTCGGCATCCTCAAAGAGACCAAGGCCGACGTTCTCGTCTGCTACCTGCCGGTCGGCTCCGAGGAGGCGACCAAGTGGTACGTCGAGCAGGCGCTGGCCGCCGGCGTCGGCTTCGTCAACTGCCTGCCGGTCTTCATCGCCCGCGAGGACTACTGGGACAAGCGCTTCCAGGAGGCCGGGCTGCCGATCATCGGCGACGACATCAAGAGCCAGGTCGGGGCGACGATCGTCCACCGCTCCCTGGCGCGTCTGTTCCACGACCGCGGCGTGCGGCTGGAGCGGACCTCGCAGCTCAACGTCGGCGGCAACATGGACTTCTACAACATGCTCGAGCGCGAGCGGCTGGACTCGAAGAAGATCTCGAAGACCAACGCCGTCACCTCGATCATGGGGCACGACCTGCCCCCCGATCAGGTCCACGTCGGCCCGTCGGACTACGTGCCGTGGCTGACCGACCGCAAGTGGGCGCACATCCGGCTCGAGGGCCAGGCGTTCGGCGACGTGCCGCTGAACTGCGAGCTGAAGCTCGAGGTGTGGGACTCCCCCAACTCGGCCGGCATCGTGATCGACGCCGCGCGGTGCTGCAAGCTGGCCCTCAACCAGGGAGTAGCGGGCCAGCTCGATGGCCCGAGCTCCTACTTGATGAAGTCGCCGATGCACCAGCGGCCTGATTCCGAGGCACGCGAGATGACCGAGGCCTTCATCAAGAAGTACGCCCGCACCGAGGCGA
>JBQCHW010000173.1:0-9390 GCA_051954315.1 Solirubrobacterales bacterium | reverse complement strand
GGCTGGAGGAGAGCTTCCGCGAGCTGACCGGGGCGGCGCTGGAGCTGGCGACCTTCGCCGAGGAGGAGGGCGAGGCGGCCTGGGAGGCGGCGCGGGCGCAGGTCGACGCCGGCCGGCCGGCGCTGCTGCTGACCGACATCTATTACCTGGATCACTACGGCAATTCGGCCCACTTCCCGGGTCACGCGGTCGTCCTCGCCGGCTACGACGCCGAGGTCGCCCGCCTCTCCGACACCGCCTTCGAGGAGCTGCAGACGACCCGCCTGGAGAACCTCGCCCGCGCCCGCCACAGCGGCCACCCCGCCTACCCGCTGGAAGGCCACATGTTCACGGTCAGCGAGGAGATCGACCGGGCGCAGCTGGAGGCGGCGGTGCCGCGGGCGATCGCCCGCGCGGCGAGCGAGATGCTCGAGCCGCCCTTCGGCCCCTTCGCCGGCATCCCGGCGCTGGAGCGGCTCGCCGCCGAGGCCGGTTCCTGGCCGGATTCCGTCGAGGACTGGCAGTGGTGCGCCCGCTTCGCCTACCAGGTGATCGAGCGCCGCGGCACCGGCGGCGGCTGTTTCCGGCTGATGTACTCGCGCTTCCTGGCGGAGGCGGGACGGGAGGAGGCGCCGCTCGCGGCGGAGGCGGCGGCGCGCTGGACCGAGCTCGCCGAAGCGTTCCGAGCCGCGAGCGAGGCCGAATCTCCGCAGGCCGAGCTGTGGAGCGCAGTCGGCGCGGGCGCCGAGCGGGTATTCGAGGCCGAGCGCCACCTCTGGACCGCGCTCGCCTGAGCCCGTCCTATCTAGGTCGGGCCTACTTGAACTGGAAGCTGGTCAGGTCCTGGGCGAAGGTCGGGTTGAAGACGACGCTGTCGAGATCGATCTCGGAGGAGACGAAGGTCGGCAGGGTGCTGGTTCCGTAGGGCACCCACGGCGCCTGTTCCATGAACCGCTTGTCGAGCTCGGCGTATTCGCCTTCGACCGCCGGCGTCAGCGACCCTTCGCCGAGCCGCTCGATCTCCGCGTTCAGTTGCGGGTCGTCGATCCGAGCGAGGTTGGTGGCGCCCACCGGGACGATGCTTTCGCCCGAGAGCAGCGGCTCGAAGAAGTCGTTCGGGTGCGGGTAGTCCTCGAACCAGTTGGCGAAGCCGATGTCGAGGTTCGGCGTCGATTCGTTGCCGATCACGCCAAAGTAGTTGTCGGAGTTGATCAGCTTCAGGGTCGTGTCGAAGCCCAGTTCCTTCAGCACGCCCTCGAGGTATTCGCCGGCTTCGTTGTTCGGGCTTTCGTTGTCGGTCCAGATCGTGATCGCGCGGTCGCTCGGCTTCGCGGCGGCGACCAGTTCCTTCGCCTTATCGAGGCTGTGCGGGTAGAGGTCGAACCGCTTGTAGCCGGGCATCCCCGGCGGCAGGATCTGGTGGGTGCCGGTGATCTGGCCGGCGTAGATCCGTTCCAGCGCCCGCGTGTCGACGGCGTAGTTGACCGCCTGCCGCACCTTGACGTCATCGAACGGCGCCTGCCGCGTGTTCATCCAGAAGAAGTAGGTGCTGATCGTCGGCTCGACCTTGAACTGCGAGCCCTCGTACCTGCTCTTGACTTCGGCGTAGCGGTCGGCCGGAGGCGGGTTGCCCATCCAGTCGTAGCGGCCGCTTTCGAGGTCATTGACCTGGGTCGTCGGGTTGCGGACGACGTCGACTTCGATCCGGTCGACGTGGCCGCTCGGGATCTCCGGCAGCAGCTTGGCGTTGTTCTTGGCCCACTGCGGGTTGCGGCGGTAGTCCCAGCCGCGGCCCGGCTGGGCGGAGTCGATCTCGTAGGGACCGGTGGCCGGCGGCGGGTGGGCGGTCAGGTCTTCGGCCGGGGTGCCGGCGGGGACGGGCGCGGCGAAGGGAAGCGCCAGCTCGTTGGAGAAGGTGCCGCGCGGCTTCGCCAGATGGATCACGATCCGGCCGCTGGCGTCGTCGGTCTCGATCCCCGAGATCCCGCCCTGCTTCGTCTTCGCGAACGCTTCGGCGCCGACGATGTCGGTGTAGAAGGGCGAGCCGGGGGAGTTGAGCTTGAACATGCGCTCGATCGAGGCGGCGAAGTCAGAGGCCTTGACCGGCTTCCCGTCGGAGTACTTCAGCCCCTTGCGCAGGGTCAGCGTGTAGGTGCGGCCGCCGTCGCTGATCTTCGGCAGCGCCTCGGCGAGGCCGGGGATCACCTTGCTGCCGGCGCCGCCGGAGGCGTGGGCGTAGGTCAGCAGCGGGATGTAGACGTTGTAGACCGCGGTCGAGCCTTCGCCGGTGTAGGCGAGGCCGGGGTCGAGCGAGTCGGGGAAGGAGCCGAAGGTTGCCTTCAGCGTGCCGCCCTCGCTGCCGGTCGTGTTGGCGCTGTTCGAGCTGCCGCAGGCGGCAAGGGCCAGCGCTGCGACGAGCGCCAGCGTGAGTGCCGCCAACTTGGTCGGGCCCTTGGTCACGCGCCTACCCCTTCGACAGCCGCGGCGGAATCCTTTACCGGTGCAGCGCCGCTCGGCGATTCGTCCGAGCCGCCGCGGCTGCGGTTTGTCACCCCCTGCCCGGGGTAATCAGCCCCCATGACTATTGGAGCAGGCATCTTTCTCATTGCGGTCGGAGCGATCCTCAAGTTCGCCACGAACGTCCACGTCAAGGGCATCAGCATCGACACGATCGGCGTCATCCTCATGGTCGCCGGCCTCGTCGGCCTCCTGATCGGGCTCTTCCAGGAAATTGTCTGGTCCCGTCGCCGGCCGGTCGAAGGCGCACCCGTCGCCCCGGTGGAAGAACGTCGCGAAGTTCGGGACCCCGCCTACCGCGACGCCCCGCCGCGGTACTAGCTAACCGAAGAGCTCGAGGGCGGTCACGTTGAAGAGACCGTCCTCGTTTGCTTTCAGGTCGTGGAACCGGCGTTCTCGCGACTCGAGCGTCACCAACTGAGCGCGGCGGCGGGGACGCAGCAACGGCAGCCGGATTCCGACCTTGACGCGCAGCAGCGATCGCGCGCCCGAGGGCGCCGCCGCCTTCGACTCGACGTGAGCGTCCCAGCCCGCGTCGGCCTCTGCTCGTAAGCGGCGCGGGGCGTCGGCATCGAGGTATACGCGCCCACGCTGGACCCAGCAGGAGATCATCGGGCGCTCGCCGTCGGCGGTGGTCGCGGGCAGGCCCAGCGCCAATGCACGCCACTCCGATAGATAGCCCTCGCCCGTCAACCGGACCAAGCGGTTGTAGCCGATGCGCCGGTCCCAGCTCAAGTCCATCCGGTCGATCCAGGCGGTGAGGAGACCCAGGATCCCGCCGACCACGAGGACGAGGACGGCGACCAGGCTGGCGTGCCCTGGGTCGGTGCTCGAAGCTGACAAGGCAACGATCGCGGCGGCGATCACCGCCGCGCCGAAGGCAAGTGGAACCAGGAATAGCAGTCGCTCGAAGGAGCCCGGCAGGCGACCGAGGATGCTGACGAAGACGAGCAGGAAAGCTCCGAGGATCAGCGGGGTCGCGGTCTGGGTCAGATCCGCATCGGTGATCGCTTCGCCGCTGTGCAGGATGGCGATAGCGAGGTAGGCCGTCGATCCCACCGCCACCAGCACGGAGACCATCGCGAAGACTTCGAAGACGGCGAAGCCCGCGCGTTTCCTGCCTCCGAAGAAGAGGCCGAAGATCGTCCCCGCCCCGAGCGCGCTCGCAAGCGGAACGAGGCTTTGCAACGCCGCTCGGTTGTTTGGGTCCAAAGCGTGCTCTTTCACTTCAGAGCTTTTCGGGTTTCTCGCGGTTCGCCTTGAGAGATGACTGGCGCGGTAGGTTGCGCCGATGGCGGAGTTCGCCACGATCGGCGTCTACGGCTTCGACGGCCCGGGGTTCATCCGCGCCCTGCGGGAGGCCGAGGTGGGGATCGTCCTCGACGTCCGGCAGCGGCGCGGCGTGCGCGGCAGCGAGTACGCCTGGGCGAACGCGAAACGCCTGCAGGCGGCGCTGAGCGAGGCGGGAATCGGCTACAGCCACCTGCCAGAGCTGGCGCCGACGACCGAGATGCGGCAGCTGCAATACGAGGAGGACGCGCGCAAAGGCGAGGGCAAACGCTCCCGCTCAGAGCTGGCGTCCGCCTACGTCGAGCGCTACACCGAGGAGGTGCTCGACCGCGTCGACCTCGCCCCGATCGTCAAGTTCGTCGGCAACAACCGCGCCGCCCTCATCTGCGTCGAGCGCGACCCCGAGGCCTGCCACCGCTCCCTGATCGCGGCGCGGCTGGAAGAGGAGCTAGGCGCCCCCGTCACCCACCTGAAGCCGAGCGACTAGACCGATTCCAGCGCCGTCCGCGCGACGAGCGCGAACGAGCCGAAGACCAGCAGCAAGAACGCCCACCCCGGCGAACCCAGCAGCGCCGTCAACAGCGCCACCGCCATGCCGACGTAGAAGATGATTCCGAGCCCCTCGACGAGCTGCTCGGAGGAGTGGAGGTCTAGTTTCGGCATCGGGAGAATCATTCGCAGCCGGGCATCAAACTCCTCCGCCTCTCTCCTCTACTTAGAAAACTCGAATGTAGTCAATTAGTGTCAACTCATTCTGACACGTCTCGTCCTCTTCGCCCTTGCCATAACTCTGCTCTCGGCGTCACCCGCCGGGGCGGATGACGCACCATTTGACTGGACGATGCCAGCCCGTCTCGGGATCGACGCGAACGATGATGGGTTGACTGACTACGCCAACTCAGCTGCGGACTTTGAAGACGAGGAAGCGAAGGCGGGAGGCTTTCAGGTTGAACTCAGCGTCCGTCTCGATCTTTGTAAGAGAGGTGCGACCTACACCTGGCGTTCAACTGCGGGCGAAACCACGGGGACCGGCGGGCGCGGATGCAGGGTGACGCAGACCTTTCCAGAAGAGGGTCATTACCCCGTCGAACTCACCGTACGAAGCCCGGCGGGTAGGACAAGGAGCTACCACCGCGAGATCACTGTCCGCGATTGGCTGATTGTGTCGATCGGCGACTCGGTGGCCTCGGGGGAGGGGAATCCCGACGTCCCCAGCAGGGATAGCGAGAAGGCGCGCTGGCAATCACCTCGCTGTCACCGCAGCGCCAAAGCAGCGCCTGCCCAAGCGGCGCTCGGGCTGGAGGCGACGGATCCACAGACGAGCACCACCTTTGTGCACCTCGCCTGCTCCGGCGCAAAGCTGAGCGCAGGCCTGCTTGGTCCATATAAGGGTCTCGATAACCCACTGCTGTCCTGGCGCAAGCCACTCGACCCACAGGTTGACGAACTCGAACGGATTGCCCGCACCCGTCAGGTAGACGCTGTCCTGGTCAGCGTTGGCGCCAACGACGTCTATTTCGGGCCGATCGTCAAGTTCTGCCTCCAGTGGCGCTCCTGTACGAAGAAACGATTCAAGCCGAAGGACAAGCGCGTCCCGAAGGGCCGGCTTCCACAAGTGGTCGAAAAGGCGATCGCTCGGCTGAGAGCCGAATACGACGTCCTAGCCCGACGCCTCTCGCGGATCGTCCCCCCGAGCCATGTCGTGATCACCGAGTACTTCGATCCCACGCGCGACGCGACGGGGAAATTCTGCGAGCGTATCGGCACCCATCTTTCCCACGGAAGGCTGCAGATCGACAGAGCGGAGGCGGAATGGGCGGCAACCAAGATCCTCCAACCGCTCAATGAAAAGATCGCCGAGGAGGCCAACGGCCACCGATGGACGAACGTGAGCGGGGTCGCCGAGGCATTCAGAAACCATGGCTACTGCGCGAAAGAGGACACCTGGATCGTCCAGTTCGAAGATTCGTTCTTTCGCCAGATCGGCGACAGCTTCTTCTCCCGCTTCGCTGGTTTTCTTCATCCCAACAAAAAAGGGCACGAAGTGGAGGGCAAAATGATCGGCCGCGCCCTCGACAAGGTCCTCGCTGACGAATCATTGCCCGACCCCGCGACCGAGGTTGTCCTCGTTACAGAAGCGCACGAACAGGATGAGGAAGAAAGCTCCGGCGAAGAAGCAGCCGAGGAGGCGGCGGAGATCGCGTTGGCAGGAGGGGCGGCAGCTGCAGCCGCGATGGCGGCGGGGGGCGCGCTGCGACGTCGCCGGCGCCGGCCTGACGGCAAGAGCAGGATCCCGGAGGGCGAGCTGGAGCGGCCGCCTCTCGATCCGCCGCAGGACTTGCTCCCTGCCGAGAGCGTCAAGGCCTACGGTGAACTGCTGGAGAACCTGCCGGACTGGGTGCACCGACGGGTCGAGTCGATCGAGATCCTCGACGAGGAGATGGTCCGGCGCCGCGTCAGCATCGACTTCACGCCGCGGCTACCGCGCTGGGAGGATGAGCGAGGTGCTCCGGATGTGAAATGCGCTCCGATCGCGCTGCTCGCGAAGCGGGTCCTTTCGCGTTTTGACTTACGGGACGAGAGTGGCGCCTCGGTGCCGCTGGCGACGAGCGAGGAGAACGCCGCCTTCGCGACCGCCTACATGCTCGAAATCGCAGGGGACGTACTGGGCGGGGATCTACCCCCAGAGCTGCGCCGGCTCTGTTGGACGATCGCCCGCGGAGAACCATCGGAAGCCAATGCCGCAATCGCCGATATCGCCTCCGAACTCCCTGGGGCAGCAAGCCAGGCGCTGCGCGCTAACAAGCGGTTCAGAGCGGCAACTTCGACCTTCGCCGAGAATTTCGCGGTCCTGGTCGATGTCGAGAATTCAAAACGCCGGCGCGTGCTGAAGCTCGCCTACGACCAATTGATGGAGCTCGATGGGCTAACTTGGCGGCAGAAATTGGGTCTTGCACCGGTCTTGATGAAGTTCAGAATTCCCGAGCTCGGGGACGCCGGCAGCCGGCACCTCGAGTTCGTCAGGGTCGAGGGACTCGACATCCTCAGCGCCCAGCTGGTCTGGCAGGAGCCTGACGGCCCGATCCAGGGAGTCGAGGGCATTCGGCGTGGCGGTGACGCCCACGTCAGGATCAACCGGAAGCGGCAGGGCACCACGGCCCTGACGGGCGTCAGGGTGCGCGCATCAAAATCCAGCCTTCTCCTCAGAGGACCGTGGATTGCCGCCCTGTCGGCCGGGGCTCTAACCGCAGCGTGGTTCGCTCTGCCTGGCATCGCCGGCGACTCCTCTGGCGGCGCCCCGTCCATCCTGCTCGCGGTGCCGGCCTTCTTCGGGGTCTACCTCGGCACCCGGCAGCCGCATCCGCTCGAGGCGGCTCTACTCCTGGGAGCGCGGACCCTCGTCTACATCTCCGGGTTCCTGGCCTTCCTAGGAGCGGGCGCGCTTTCGCTTGAGCCCAGTGTCGAGCCCCTGCGCATCCTTCTCGGCCTGGCGGCCCTCCTCGGCTGGGTGACCGTCGGCCTCTTGACCGTGATCGCGATGCAACCTTCCTCCCGATCCGCGGTTACCGGGGGAGGCTGATCTAAGATGGGAGCTGTGTTCGAGCCAGATGACACGTTTGCCGAGCTGATCGAAGCTTTCGAAGAACCCGAGGACCATCCTGGTTGGACGATCGGCTCCGCCGAAGGCGGCTGGGTGATCCCCTCCGAAAAGGATTGGGGTCAACCAGAGGCCACCAAGGGCGCCGAGGTCGCGCCGGCCCAGGCCGCCCAGTAGGTCGCGCTCCACCTTCGGCGACGCCCTTCAATCCAGTTCCGAAACCATCTCCGCTCGCACCCTTCCGAACTTCGCAAAGGTGCTCTCCAGCTCCTCCTCCAGCCAGCTGGTCGCCGCTTCGGTCAGGCGCACAGCCGCCGCCTGCCGAATCGACTGCCGCGGATCGACGTTCCCGATCCCTCGATCCGCATTTTCAGCCGTCGACCCGAAGGCATAAGCGCCCAGCTCGTCGATCAACTCGCCGAGCGAGACCCCCTCTCCAAGCGTCCCGTCGAGGAACTCCATCTCCCGCACGCGGATGAAGTGCGGCCACCGCTCCAGCCAGGGCCGCCGGGCGATGTCCTCGGGCCCAGCATCGTCCCGCCCCTCCTCATAAGCCCGCGCCACCGCCCGCCCGTAGACACGGATGTCATTCGGCCCGCTCACCAGGTGCCCCATGAACATCACGTCGCCCTCGCGGACCGCCCGCGGGCGGCGCCCCCGCGGGTAGGTGCAGATGCGGTGGCTGCCGGAGGTCCGCACGGCATCGAGGACGGTCCGCTTGCGGTTGGAGCGGTTGCTCCCCTGGCCGAAGAACTTGACGAAGCCTCGGCGCTCCGCCTTCAAGGGCGGGCTCTCGCGAGCACCAACCGGTATTCGTAGCCGCGCCGGCGGTCGAGCTGGGCGGCGCCGCCGAGCAGCACGCCGCCGTCGGGCAGCGCCAGAGCGGCCGTGCCCACGCTTTCGTAGCCGAGCGGGTGGAAGCTCCTCCCGGCCCTGCCGAAGCTCCGGTCGGCATGGCCGTCGGCCAGGTAGCGCATGACGGTGAAGACCGACTGTTCCTGCCCGTCGGCAGGCCGCGGCCTGATCGTCGCCCCGACGAGGACGATGCGCCCGTCAGGCTGAACCGCCAGCCCCCCGGGTTCGAGGAACCGGGCGGCGTTGCGGTCGAAGACGAGGCCGCGGTGGCCGAAGGAGCGGACGCGCTTCCCCGTCCTGCTCAGCCGCACGAGCTTGACCCCTCCTTCCGAGAGCCCGGCGAAGGCGACCGATCCGCCGCCTGGCGTCAGCGCGAGGTCGGCTCGAAGCGGGCAGCAGCCCCTGTTCCCGATGTCGACCGAGACCTTCCCGTCGCCTCCGAAGCCGCGGTCGAGACGCCCGTCCGGCCGGAGCTTGACGACGAAGAAGCGGTTGTCGCGGTAGCCGGCGGCGAGGAGCTTGCCGCCGGGGAGGACGAGAATGCTGCGCAGGCCGCTGTAGCCGCCCTTGAAGCTCTGGAACGAGAGGCTCCCGCGGTGACCGAACCTGCGGTCGATCCGTCCGGCCGGCCGGTAGGCGATCACCACGGCCGCCCGTTTGCCGGTGCGGTACTCGTTTCGCCCGCCGACGCCGACGATGCGGCCGCCGGGCAGGACGGCGACGTCATGGAGGACCGTCGCCCCCCGTCCCCGCGGCCGGGGCGCGACCAGGCCCGCCTTGCCAAAGCGGGGGTCGGGGGCGCCGTCGCTGCGCAATCGCAGCAGCAGCGGGGCGGTGTGATCGTTGCGGGATTTCCGGTAGCCGGCGAGGACGATCTCGCCGTTTCGCTGCAGCGCCACCGCTTCGACCTGAACTTCGCCGGAGATGCGCGGGTGAGTGGCTTCCAGCCGAGTAATTCCCCGGCGGCCGAAACTCCGGTCGAGGGAGCCGTCGGGCCGGTAGCGAGCGGCGCCGAAGTAGGGAAATTCGAAGGCGCTGCCGAGAGCGGCGACGATCTTCCCGTTCGCCCCGATGGCGAGATCGTCGATCGTCGGCAGCTGGAAGCCCGCTTCGAGACGCTCCTGTTCGGCCGGTGGCAGCGGCGTCTGGAC
>JBQCHW010000172.1:0-4425 GCA_051954315.1 Solirubrobacterales bacterium | reverse complement strand
CCGGCAGCACGATCGCATCCGCCTCGCTTTCCCGCGCCGCCTCGGCCATCGCCAAGGCCCCCTGCACCGACCGGGTCGAGCCGTCCAGCGCCAGCTCGCCGACCAGCGCCACCCGCGCCAGACCCTTCCACTCCAACTGCTCGGAGGCGCTCAGCAGCGCCGCCGCGATCGCCAGGTCCATCCCCGGCCCCGCCTTGCGCAGGCTCGCCGGCGCCAGGTTGACGACGATCCGCCGCAGCGGGAACTCGAAGCCGCAGTTGACCAGCGCCGCCCGCACCCGCTCGCGCGCCTCCCGCACCGCGGCGTCGGGCAATCCGACGATGGTGAAGTTCGGCAGGCCACGATGGACGTCGACCTCGACCCGCACCGGGCGGGCGGAGATGCCGTCGAGGGTGAAGGTGCGGGCGGTGGCGAGCACGGAGGCGACGCTACGGAGGCAGGTCGCACGAGTGGCGCGCAGATTTCAATATTTCGCCCCACGCTTCCGCGCGATTGTGTGACGCCGCGACTAATCCGGCTCGAGGGGGGCGAATCTCTCGCCCCGAGCCCTTAGGGCGGCATGACCAACAACCGCCGCCGCACCGGCCAGATCGCCGAGGACATCGTCACCCAACTCCTGATCGACCAGAACTGGGAGATCGTCGACCGGAACGCTCGCACCCGCTACGGCGAGCTCGACATCATCGCCCTCGACGGCCCTGTACTCGTCTTCCTCGAGGTCAAGGGCGCCCGTGCCGGCACCCAGTTCGGGCCCGAGAAGCCGATCCTCTCGATCGACTTCACCAAGCAGCGCCAGGTCCGCCGCCTCGGCACCGCCTGGATGGCCGAACGCCGCGAGTTCCCGCCCTTCGACGACATCCGCTTCGACGCCGTCGGCGTCACCCTCGACCGCACCGGCCGCGCGCTCGAGATCGAGCACATAGAAGGGGCGTTCTAGTTATCCAAGCTCCAGCTGCGAGTACGCAACTGACTGGAACGAGCGCCGGTGCAGCGGGGAGATGCCGATTTCCTCGATCGCCTGCCGGTGCTCGGGGGTCGAGTAGCCGACGTGTTCGTCGAAGCCCCAGCCCGGGTGGCGCGGGGCGACGTCGCGCATGTAGCGGTCGCGGGTGACCTTGGCGATGACGGAGGCGGCGGCGATCGCGGCGCTGGTCGCATCGCCCTTGACCACCCGCCGGTGCGGGACCTCGCAGGCATGGAGGCGGAAGCCGTCGACCAGGCAGATCGCCTCCTCCTCTGGCGGCGAGAGCCGCTCCAGCGCCAGCGAGAGCGCTTCGACGTTGGTCACGTGCAGGCCGCGGCGGTCGATCCCGGCGGCGCAGCGGACGACGACGCTCACCCGGGCCGCCGCCCTCAGAACGCACGGGTACATCTCCAGCCGCTTTTCCTCGGTCATCTGCTTGGAGTCGTGCAGGCCGCTGAGGGCGCGGCGGTCCGAGTTCGAGAGGCTCTCGTAGTCGAGCAGGACCGCGGCGGCGACCAGCGGGCCGGCCAGGCAACCGCGACCGGCCTCGTCGGCGCCGGCTACATAGCGGCTGCCGAGGCCGCGATCGAAGGCGAATAGGCGCCGGCTGCGGGCGAGCCGCCGGCGGTGGAACTTCCCCTTCGGGGGCTTAGAGGCCGCCGATTCGGTCTGGGGGCCAGTAGGTGGCAAAGGCCTCGCCGATGATCCAGTCGCGGGGGACGGGACCCCAGAAACGGCTGTCGTCGCTGGCTCCACGATTGTCGCCCATCATGAAGTACATGTCGGGTGGAATCGTGATCGGCTTCGACAGGTTGCACTGCGACCCGCTGCCGCAGGGGTTGGTGTAGGGCTCGTCGGTCTTCTCGACGCCGTTGACGACCGGGTGGCCGTCTTTGACCGCGAGCGTGTCGCCGGGGCCGGCGACGATCCGCTTGATGAAGTTCTGATCCGACTCGCCCGGGGTCGGTTTCGGGCAGGCTTCGTTCGGGCCGGGGTGAACGCCGCATTCGGTGCCGTTATCGGCGCCGGCCGGCGGGTGGAAGACGACGACATCGCCGATCTTCGGGTCGTTGAAGTGGTAGATGAAGCGGTTGACGAGGACGCGCTGGCCGACGTCGAGCGTCGGCTCCATCGATTCGGAAGGGATCTGGTACGGCTTCACGATCCAGGCCTGGATCGCCAGCGCCAGCGCCAGGGCCAGCGCAACGATGACGGCCAACTCGATGAGCCCGCCGCCTTTGGTTTCCGGCTTCGGGATCAGGCGTTTCAGGCTGCCGAGTCCTCGTCGGAGTCGTCGGCTTTCGCCGGCTCCTCGTCCTCGGCTTGCTCAGACGCTGAACTGTCCTCGGTCTCCCCGGCCTCGGGCGCCTCCGCGTCCGCCTCTGCCGCCGCCTCGGCCTCCGGAGCGGTCTCCTCGGCCTCGCCCTCGGGCTCAGCCACCGGCACGACCTCCTCCTGGCTCACGCCCTCGGCGTCCACCGCGGTCGATTCGTCCGGGGACGCTGCGGGCGCCGCGACGATGTCGTCGTCGATGCCCCAGCGCCGCTCGGCGACGCGGGCGGCCTTGCCGATCCGGCCCCGCAGGTAGTAGAGCTTGGCCCGTCGCACGTCCCCGCGCGCCGCCACCTCGAGTTTCTCGATCTTCGGCGAGTGCAGGGGGAACGTCCGCTCGACCCCCACCCCGAAGGACTGTTTGCGCACGGTGAAGGTCTCGCGCACGCCGGAGCCCTGACGACGCAGGACGACGCCCTCGAAGACCTGGATCCGTTTGCGGTTGCCCTCGACCACCTGGAAGTGGACGCGAACGCGGTCCCCAGGGTCGAATTTGGGGAGGCCCTGCCTCAGCTGGGCGCGCTCGATGCTGTCGATTACGGAGCTCATTGGGAAGTCTTTCTGACGAGAAAAAACCGCCGGACCCAGGTGCGGGCACCGCGCGGTCGCGGAATGGTAGCCCAAAGGGCCTAAGCGGGACCTGAAGAGTCGCGCCGCTCGTACTCCTCCGCCCGCTGCCGGCTCTGCTCGAGGCGCCACTGGCGCACCTTCTCGTGATCGCCGGAGAGGAGGACGTCGGGCACCTCCCAGCCGCGGTAGTTGGGCGGCCGGGTGAAGTGCGGATACTCCGGCATCCCCTCCAGCGCGTGGCTGAACGACTCCTCGACGGCGGAATCCTCGTGCCCGAGCGCTCCCGGCAGCTTGCGCATCAGCACGTCGGCGACGACCATCGCCGGCAGCTCGCCCCCGGCGAGGACGTAGCGGCCGATCGAGAGCTCGTCGTCGGCGAGGTGCTGGTGGACGCGGTCGTCGAAGCCCTCGTAGCGGCCGCAGAGCAGGGCGACGTGGGGCTCGGCGACCAGTTCGTCGGCGATCGGGTCGTCGAGGACGGGGCCGGTCGGCGAGAGCAGCACGATCCGCGGCCGCGGCCCTTCGCCATAGGCGGCCTGGAGGGCGGCATCGACGACGTCGACCCGCAGGACCATCCCGGCGCCGCCACCGTAGGGCGAGTCGTCGACCTGGCCGGCGTTCAGGGGCGTCGAATCGCGGTAGTTGATGAACTCGAGCTCGTTGCCTTCGCGCAGCGCGTTCTGGACCGAGCGCTGGGTCCGGAACCAGTCGAAGGCCTCCGGGAAGAGGGTGAAGACGTCGAGGCGCACGCGGCGACTCTAGATGGTCGGCGCGGCGTCGCCAGACGCCCGGTCCCACGGCGAGGTGCGCCTGGGGGCGTGCCTGGCCAAGCAGGTCAAGGACGCAGGGCGCAGCCTTTGCTGGTTGCAAAGGCAAGCCCGAGGACGCAGAGATGCGCAGTGCCAGGCGCGTCATCCAGGTGTGCCTGGCCGTGGGACCGGGCGTCTTAGTCGAGGATGTCGACGATGACCCGGCGGTCGATCCGCACCGCGGCGGCCTTGGCGATCGTCCGGATCGCGTTGGCGATGCGGCCGCCTTTGCCGATCACGCGGCCGAGGTCGCCCTCGGCGACGCTGATCTCGTAGACGAGGTCGCCGTCCTCTTCGAGCTCCTCGACCACGACCGCCTCCGGCTCCTCGACGAGGGCCTTGACCAGGAACTCCAGCAGCTCGGTCATCGCGCAGGTTCCGGCTAGCTGCCGGAGGCTTTGATGCCCTTGGTGCGCAGCAGGCCCGCCACCGTCTCGGAAGGCTGGGCGCCGTGCTCGAGCCAGTGCTTGGCGCGCTCCTCGTCGATGTTGATCGTCGAGGGCTCGGTCTGCGGGTTGTACTGGCCGATCGTCTCGATCGTGCGCCCGTCACGCGGCGAGCGTTTGTCGGCGACGACGATGCGCCAGATCGGGTTCTTCTTCGAACCCACGCGTCTAAGTCTGATTCGGACTGCCATAGCGGCGCAGGAGGTTACAGACCCAGATCAGTCGGCGCGTCCTCCGCTTCGCGTCCGGGCGCGCCAAGTCAGCGGCGGCGGATCTTCGGGCGCGGTGCGCGCTGGTCGCCGCC
>JBQCHW010000171.1:0-4338 GCA_051954315.1 Solirubrobacterales bacterium | reverse complement strand
ATAGCGGTGGGTGGTGGGGGGGGGTTATCGGTTAACTTATATTTATATTTTCGGGGGGTTTTTTGTTTTGGGGGTACTTTTTTTTGGTTTTTTGCCGGGCCGGGTGGGCCCCCGGCGGCGGCAGGACCCGCGGGCCGAGCGCCCTCGTCCTGAGCCGAAGAACCTCCAGCACCGTTCTCCCCGATCCGAGCGATCGGGGTCCCGATCGGCAACGTCTCCCCCTCCTGAGCCAGGATCTCCTGGAGCGTCCCCGCGACGTCTGCTTCGTAGGCCATGTTCGCCTTGTCGGTCTCGATTTCGACCAGCTCGTCGCCAACCGCAACCTCGTCCCCGACCTGTTTGAGCCAGGTGAGGATCGTCCCCTCCTCCATCGAGTCGGAGAGGCGGGGCATCACCACCTCACTCATGGGGCAGCTCCATGCCTACAGGTTGCCACTTTGCCCCGCCGGCCCTTCATCGCCGCGCCAGGAAGGCGGCGCGCAGGAGCGATGCCCCGGCGGCTCGGAGGACGTCGGCGCGGATTGCGCCCATCAGCTCGGTGCGCCGCGCCTGCAGGCGGCCCACGGTCGCGATCGGCTCGACTTCGGGGCGCGGTTCCCCCGCCGCCGGTTCCGGCGGCGCCGTCGCCCGCGCCTGCTCGTAGGCGAGGCACCCCTCGACCCCCTGGGCGATTAGCTGGGCGCGGTAGTCGGCGCCCTCTTCGATCGGGTGCAGGTTGTCGGCCTGCATCAGCTCGGGATGGGTGGCGACCACGCCCTGCCAGTCGGGCACCTGCGTCCCCGGCCGCGAGGCGGCGAATTCGGCGACGACCCGGTTCTTGCCGGTGTCGTCGACGCCGCCGGGATGGAGGCCGTGGATCGTCGGCACGACCATGCAGCGGTCGCCGACGGTTTCCGCGACCTTGGCGAGGTTGCCGGCGAGGATTTCCGGATAGGACGGGTTGTCGTTGGTGCCGGCGTCGAAGACGATCACGTCCATGCTCGGGTCGTAGCTTTCCTGGAAGAGGTCGAAGATCTGGAAGCTGTTGTAACCGCCGACCGCGTTGACGGTGAGTTCGACGCCGGGCAGGTAGCGGCTAAGGTGGGGCGAGGTCAGCTCCTCGAGGCTGTCGCCGACCACCAGCACGTGCGGGGCCGCCGCGGCCGGCGTCGCGGGGACAGCCAGGGCAACGAGCGCGACCAGGAGCCCCAGCGCCGACCTCCGGAAGCTGCCGATCCGCCACACGGGAGCTGTTTCTACACGACGTAGACTGCCGCCGTGCCCGCCGCCGCTCGCTTCCAGCTCGCCGGCTGCGCCCTGTTCGCTGCCTTCTTACTCGTCGGCTGCGGCAGCGGGGGACCGGATGCGACCGAAACGACCGCCGACACGGTCACCAGCGACCCCGGAACCACGGTCGCGAAAGAGCCCGGCGCGCACCCAGACAAGAGGCCCAAGCCCCACTCTGCCGCCGGTCCCTGCCAGAGCCAGCTCGGCAGCTTCGTCGCCTCGATGGACTCGCTGCGCCGCCGCCTCGCGGTCGGCGTCACCTTCGACCAGTACCTGGCCGAGGTCCGCGGCATCCGCTCCACCTACCGCAAGATCCCGATCGACCGGGTCGAGATCGACTGCCTCGACGGCGTCGGCACGCCGGCCGAGAGGGCCTTCAACCGCTACATCCAAGCCGCCAACGCTTGGGGCACCTGCGTCTCGGAAGCCGGCTGCAGCTCGGAAACGGTCGAACCGGTACTGCAGCGACACTGGCGGATCGCCTCTCACTTCCTCTCCGCAGCCGATGAAGGCCTCGACGCGATTGCCCCCTGACGCGCACCACCCCGCACCACTCCCACGCCACTAAAAAGGGGGCCGCCCGAAGACGACCCCCTCTGGTGCATGGAAACGATCGCGGGAACGGCTACCGAGCGGGACAAGACCCGGCTCCCTACGAACCGCCGGTGCCCGGGGTGGATTCCGCCGGGCGCCCGAACCAGTGCGGCGCCTAGCGGCCCTGCACCTCCAGAGTCCCATCAAGCATGTGATTCAAGTTAGGACCACCTCCTTTCTCTGGTTTGACGATTGAAGCAGACCGGGAGGTCGGGCTCGGGTGTCTTTTTCCGTAAGCGGGCCGTACTCTGGCCGGATGAGCGAGCTGCCCGAGCACGTCGCCCGCAACCGGCGCTTCTGGGACGAGTTCGCCGCGGAGTGGATCGAGTCCGGGCGCGACGACTGGGCGGCCACCGAACCACGCTGGGGCATCTGGCGGGTACCCGAGCGCGAAGTCGGCCTGCTGCCGGCGGACCTAGAGGGCAAGGACACGATCGAGCTCGGCTGCGGCACCGGCTACGTCTCCTCCTGGCTCGCCCGCCGCGGCGCCAGGCCGGTCGGCATCGACAACAGCGAAGCGCAGCTGGAGACCGCGCGCCGCTTCCAGCGGGAGTTCGGGATCGAGTTCCCGCTCCTCCACGGCAACGCCGAGGAGGTCCCCTACCCCGACGCCTCCTTCGACCTCGCGATCTCCGAGTACGGGGCGAGCATCTGGGCCGACCCCTACAAGTGGATCCCGGAGGCGAGCCGGCTGCTGCGCCCGGGCGGCGAGCTCGTCTTCCTCGTCAACTCGGTCTTCGCGATGCTCTGCTACCCCGACGACGAGAACGAGCCGCCGGGCGAGCGCCTCCTGCGCCCCTACTTCGGGATGCACCGGTTCGAATGGCCCGAGGACGAGTCGGTCGAGTTCCACCTCCCCCACGGCAAGCTGATCGCGCTGCTGCGCGAGAGCGGCTTCGAGGTCGAGGAGCTGATCGAGATCCAGCCGCCGGAGGGCTCGACCAGCCGCTTCCCCGGGACGAGTCTGGAGTGGTCACGACAGTGGCCGCTCGAGGAGGCCTGGCGCGCCCGTAAGCGCGGCTAGGCGTTCTCGGGACTGATCTCCGGCGGCAGCTCGTCGCCGAGGATGTCCTTGCCCTTGCGCGCCTGGACCCGGCGCCAGACCTCGAAGCCGATCCCGACCGCCATCGCGCAGGAGAACGAGGTGATCAGCGGCAGCCAGAGGTCGTCCTTGAAGGTCTCGCCGCCGAAGTAGCCGAGCGCGCAGACGTAGAACGCCCAGAGCGTGGCGGCGAAGGCGTCGGCGGCGAGGAACTCGCGGTAGGGCATCTCCAGGGTGCCGGCGGCGAAGGTGGTCGCGGTGCGGCCGCCGGGGACGAAACGGCCGATGCCGATCAGGACCGGCCCGCGCCGGCGCAGCGCTTCCTCGGCCCAGAGCAGCCGCGCCTCTCCCTTTTCGCCCCGGAAGAGCCGCTCGGCGATCGGGTCCCCGATCGCGCGCCCGAGCAGGTAACAGATGTTGTCGCCGACGATGGCGCCGAGCGCCACCGCCGGGATGATCAGCCAGATGAAGAGGTCGCCCTGTGCGGCTAGGACCGCGGCGGAGATGACGATCGCCTCCGAGGGGATCAGCGGGAAGAGGACGTCGAGCCCCGCCACCGCGAAGACGACCGGATAAGTGACGGCGCTCTGGCCGACTTCCTGGGTGAGCCAGTGGAACACAGCGCCCGACTACCCGGATCGGAAGGGTTTACTAAACCTGGGCCAGGGCTATTGTTGAAGCATGTCTACCGTGCTGATCATCGCCATCATCGTCGTCGTCGCCATCGCGATCCTCGCCGTAGTCGCCGTCTTCGCTCAGAAAGCGAAAAAGCGCCGCGAACTCGAGCGGATGCGGCTGCAGGAACGGGCCGGCGGCCACCGTCAGGAGGCAGGCGTTCATGCCTCGAAAGCCGAGGAGCACGAGGAGGAGGCCCACCAGGCCGAGCTCGAAGCCCGCGAAGCGGCGGAGCGGGCCGAGGGCGAGCGCCAGCTGGCCGAACACCACGGCGAGAAAGCCGACGACATCGAGCGCAAGCTCTAGCGGGCCACTCGAGAAAAGAGCGCCGCCCGGCCGGGGAAAGCCGAGCGGCGCGTCGCCATGGAGCCAGGGAAAGCCCGGCGACTGGTCTTCAGCGCTTCGCGCGGCAGATGCGGGTCATGGTGACCCCCAGCTGTCGGCCGTCTTCGAACCCGAATTCGGCTTTGGCGAAGGTGAAGGTGGTGGCGTTGAAGCCAGACGGCGCCGGGCAGCCGGCGGTGAAGAGCGCGTGGCGGCGGCCCTTGTATCTGAAGATGCGGCCCAGGGTCAGGGACAAGCCGGAGACGTAGCCCCATTCGGCTGCCACCTGGGGCAGTTCCCCGGTCAGGGTGGTCCGGTAGAGCCCACTGGTGCGGCCGATCTCGAAGACGATCACCTGCGACTGCGGCAAAGGGGCCGTCCCGTAGACGTGGACGAAGACGACGTGGCGGCCGTGGAAGGTGCCGTTGAAAGCGGTG
>JBQCHW010000170.1:0-7458 GCA_051954315.1 Solirubrobacterales bacterium | reverse complement strand
CGGTCGCGCAGCTCGACAGCAGCACAAGCCCGCGGGAGGCGGCAAGCTCTCCATAAGCCGAATCGACGTCAGGCACGGCGGCAGCCTAGAGCGGCGGGCGGCGCGGGAACAGATGGCGCCGGCCGCTAGGGTGCCCGTCATGGATCGCTACGACCTCAATGGCAAGGTCGCGCTGGTGACCGGCGCCGCCCGCGGCATCGGCTTCGAGACGGCGCGGCAGATGCACCTGCGCGGCGCCTCAGTCGCGGTGCTCGATCTCAGCGCCGACGAGGCGCGCGAGGCGGCGGAGCGGATCGGGCCGCGGGCGATCGGGCTCGGCGGCGACGTCACCGACCAGAGCGCGCTAATGAACGCGGTCGCGCAGATCGTCGAAGAGTTCGGCGGCCTCGACATCGCCGTCGCCAACGCCGGGATCGCCCAGAAACAGTTCGCGACCGTGCGCGGGATCTCCGGCGAGGAGTGGGAACGGGTCTTCGAGGTCGACATGCTCGGGGTCTGGCGGACGGTGCGGGCGGCGCTGCCACAGATCGTCGAGCGCAAAGGCCAGATGATCGTCGTCTCCTCCGTCTATGCCTTCGCCAACGGCTTCGGCAACACGCCCTACGCGGTGGCGAAGGCCGGGGTCGAGAGCCTCGGGCGGGCGCTGCGGGTGGAGCTGAAACCGCACGGCGCCAGCGCCAGCGTCGCCTACTTCGGCTGGGTCGACACGAAACTGGTCCAGGACGCCTTCGCCCAGGAGAGCTCGGCGCGAGTCGAAAAACTGAGCCCGAAATGGCTGATGAAGCGGATCAGCCCCGAAGAGGCTGGCGCCGGCCTCGTCCGCGGGATCGAAGAACAGGCGCCGCGGATCTTCGTCCCCAAGTGGTGGCGCTACGTCGCGGCCTTCCGCGGCCTCCTCAACCCGCTGCTCGACAAGCGGATGGAGACCGAACCGAAATACGCCGAGCTGGTCCGCGACATCGACGCCGAAAGCGTCGACGCGGTTAAAGCGCAGACCGAGGGACAGAGCGCTTAGGTCCGGACTTCCCCAACCTCAGCTCGGCTGGGTAGAGGGTGGGGAAGTCCGGGTGAGGCGCTCCAGGAGGGACACGGGCGATTCGTAGTTCTCGCCGGTGGCGCGGGCCATGGCGATCTCGCAGGTGCGGTTGGAGGAGAGGTAGGCGTCGAATTGACGGTCGGCGAGCTGTTCGGCTTGAGGGCGCGTTGCCGAGGCGGTCAGCTCAGGGTGGGTGATCCCACGGTCGCCGGCGAAGCCGCAACAGGTGGCAGAGGGAGCGATGTAGACGTCGTCGGCCAGAGCCTCCGCGAGCGCCTTAAGCGGATGCGCCAGGCCTAGCCGCCGCGTCGCGCAAGTCGGGTGAGCAGTAGCGGACCCGACCTTCCGCGGGAGCTCGAGGTTCGGCAGCAACCGCAATGCCCACGCAACCGAATCGACGATCTCCATCTGCCCCAACCGCTCCGAGTTCTCATCTGAGAGCACGCCATCAGCCGGATCTGCGATCGCGCCCGTGCAAGAAGCAGCATCGATCACCACTGGCAACTTCCCGTCCTCACTCCAGCGCCAGAGCTTCTCCACCATCTCATTCGCCTTGTGACGGTGAGCGGCATCGAACCCTTTCGAGCTCCAAGGCAACCCGCAGCAACTCCCCTCCACCTCATCCGGAATCGCCACTGGCATCCCAGCCCGCGCCGAAACCTCCACCAGCGCCTCGATCGGATTGCCGCCGAAGATGCGGTTGGTGCAACTGGGCACGTACACCGCCGCGGCCTCGCGTGGAGGAGGGGGTGACCCTCTCCCGACCCTCCCCGCTGTTGTCGGGCGAGGGTTACCCCCTCCTCCCCCAGCGGCCCCGGGCAGCGCCTTTCCTTTCTTGGTGCGCCGCACCAAGGGCCCCGCGATCTTCAACCCGGCGCGGGAGGCCTTCTCGACGAGCCCCCAACGCTTGGCGGTCGCCAGCGCCGCCCGTTCCGCTCGCTCGCCATGCCGCGCCACCCGCAGCTCCTTGACCATCCGCCCCGTATCGATCCCCAGCGGACAGGCGAGCTGGCACGACCCGTCGGTCGCGCAAGTCTCGACCGCGTCGTACTCGTACTCCTCGAGCAGCGCCCGCTGCACCGGTGAGCTTTCGGGCTGGCGCGCCATCTCGCGGCGGAGGACGATCCGCTGGCGTGGGGTCGTGGTCAGGTGGCGGCTGGGGCAGACCGGCTCGCAGAAGCCGCACTCGACGCAGGTGGTCGCGCCGCCCCAGTCCTCGATCGCCGGCGTCGTTTTCAGGTTGCGCAGATGGACGCCAGGGTCGCGGTTGAGGACGACGCCGGGCGAGAGGACGCCGTCGGGGTCGGCGAGGCGCTTGACGCGCCACATCAGCTCGGTCGCCTTCTCCCCCCACTCGCGCTCTACATAAGGGGCCATGTTGACCCCGGTCCCGTGCTCGGCCTTCAGCGAGCCGTCGTACTTTTCGACGATCAGCTCGACCAAGCCGCCCATGAAGGCCTCGTAGCGCTCGAGGTCCTCCTGCTTGGCGAAGTCCGGGGTCAGCATGAAGTGCAGGTTCCCGGCCGAGGCGTGGCCGGCGACGCCGGGGAGGAAGCCGTGCTGGCCGAGCAGCGCCTGCAGGTCCTTGGCGCCTTCGGCGATCCGCTCGGGCGGGACGCAGACGTCCTCGACGATCAGCGCCGTGCCCTCCGGGCGGACCCGCCCGATCAGCCCGTGCAGGCCCTCGCGCACCCGCCAGGCGAGCTCGATCTCCTCGAGCTCCTGGGTGAAGGCGATCGGCCGGATCAGCTCGTGCGAGCCGAGGATCGCTTCGGCGCGGAGGACCTGGGCGGCCAGGTCGCCCTCGTCGGCGCCGCCGAACTCGACCAGCAGCACCGCCGACTCCGGCGGCAGCTCTTTCCACTCCTGCGGCGCCCCGACCATGTTCCAGGCGGCGGTGATCAGCGCCGGCGCCACCATCAGCTCGACCGCGGTGGCGCCGGAGGCGACCAGGTCGGGGACCGGCGCGATCGCTTCCTCGACGCCGGGGAAGTGGATCCAGGCGGTCGTGGTCAGCGGCGGCACCGGGACGGTCTCGAAGACGACCTCGGCGAGGAAGGCGAGGGTGCCCTCCGAGCCGACCAGGAGGCGGCGGAAGATCTCCAGCGGCTCGTCGGCGTCGAGGAAGGCGCAGAGCCGGTAGCCGGTCGTGTTCTTGATCGCGAACTTGCGGCGGATGCGATCGGCGAGCTCGGTGTCGGCGCGAATCTCGTCGCGGATCGCTTCCAGGCCGGCGACCAGCTCCGGCTCGGCGGCGGCGAAGGCCTCGGCGGCGCCGGGCGCGCCGGTGTCGATCTTCGTCCCCGTAGGGAGGACAAAGGTCAGCTCGCGCACCGTCGAGTAGGAGTCCTTGGTGACGCCGCAGCGCATCCCGCCCGAGTTGTTGGCGACGACGCCGCCGACCGTGCAGACGTCGGTGCTTGCCGGGTCGGGGCCGAGCTTGCGCCCGTGCGGGGCGAGGACGCGGTTCGCGTGGCCGAGGATCGTCCCCGGCTTGACCCGGGCGCGGGCGCCGTCGTCCTCGACCCGGACGCCGCCGAAGTTCTTGCGGACGTCGACGAGGATGCCGTCGCTCTGGCCCTGGCCGTTGAGGCTGGTGCCGCCGGCGCGGAAGGTCACCGGGAGGTCGCGCTCGCGGCCGAAGCGGAGGACCTTGGCGACGTCGTCGGCGTCGCGCGCCTCGACCACCGCGCGCGGGAAGAGTCGGTAAGGGCTGGCGTCGGAGGCGTAGGCGACGAGGTCGCTGACCCGGTGGAGGACGCGGCCGGGACCGAGGAGCTGTTCGAGCTCCAAGCGCAGAGCCGGGTCTACTCCCTGCGCGAGCGAATCGGGCGCGCGGTCGGCGACCGGCTGGCTCGGCGGCGGCGGAACGGGAGGGCGAGTGCGTTGCAGCAAGCTCATGCCGTCAGGAGATGCGAGCGCTCAACTCGTGGTTCTTTTGTCGTGTCATAGCCGACAAAGGAACCACGACTTAGAACAGGGACATGCCCGGGGCGACCGGGACTTCGACCAGCTCGGGCCGCGAGGAGGCGAGGGCGGTGCTGAGGGCGCCGGCCACTTCGTCGCGGTCTTTCGCCCGGTGTGCCTTGACGCCGTAGCCCTCGGCGACGGAAGCGACGTCGAGCTTCGGCAGGTCGAGACCGGGCGCCGCGTTCACCTGCTCGACTTCGGCGAACCACTTGAGGATCGCGTACTCCTCGTTGCGGAGGACGAGGAAGGTGACGGGCGCCTGGTAGGCGACGGCGCTCCAGAAGGCGGTGATCGCGTACTGGGCCGAGCCCTCGCCGAGCACGCAGACGACAGGACGGTCGGGCTGGGCCAGCTGCACACCGACCGAGGCGGCGAGGCCGAAGCCGAGGCCGCCGCCGGCGCTGAAGTAGTAGCTGCCGGGGCGGGAGATGCGGAGCTGGTTGCGCAGGGCGAGGGTGCTGGAGGGGGACTCGAGGACGACGATCGCGTCCTCGGGCAGCGCCTCGGCGAGCGCGCTGTGGACGGTCGAGGCGTTGAGCGGGTCCTCCGCGGGGATTTCCTGCGGGCCGGGGTTCGGCTCCGGCGCCGGGCGCGAGGACTCCGGCACCTGCTCGAGCAGCGCCGCCAGGGTGAGGGCGACATCGGCGACGATCGCGTCGCCCATTGGCGCCCGCACCGCCTCGTCGGGGTCGCTGGTGATCGCGATCAGGCGCGCGCCCTCGGGCAGCAGGGGTCCCGGGATGTGCGGGTAGTAGGGGAAGACCGAGCTGCCGGCGACGAGGATCAGGTCGTGGCCCTCGAGGGTCTGTCCGACCGGGCCGATCGCCGGCGGCAGGACGCCGCGGAAGTTGGGGTGGTTCTCCGGGAAGCCGAGGCGGACGCCGCCGGTGGCGGGCGAGGCCCAGACGGGGAGGCGCTGGCGCTCGGCGAGGGCGATCGCGGTCTCCCAGGCGCCCGCCGCGTCGATGTCGGGGCCGGCGACGAGGACCGGGTTCTGCGCCGCGTCGAGGCGCTCGGCCAGCGCCCGCACCGCCTCGGGGTCGGCCGTGGCGCGGCCCGTCACCTGGCGCTCGATCGCCGCCCGCGCGTCTGCCTCGTCGACCTCGGCGTACCAGTCGTCCATCGGCAGCGAGACGAAGACCGGGCCGCGCGGGGCCAGGCCGGCGAGGTGCGCGCCGTGCGCGAGCGCCAGCGGCACGTCCTCGGCCCGCGGCGGCTCGTAAGACCACTTGACCAGCGGGTGCGGCATCCGGGTCGCGTCGCGGTTGGTGAGGTTCGCCTGCAGGGTGATCTGCGCCCGCGCCTGCTGGCCGGCGGTGATCAGCAGCGGCGAGTGGTTGGCCTGGGCGTTGAAGATCGCCCCCATCGCGTTGCCGACGCCAGGCGCGGTGTGGAGGTTGACGACCGTGGTCTTGCCGGAGGCCTGCGCGAACCCGTCGGCCATCCCGACCACGACCGCCTCCTGCAGCCCGAGCACGTAGCGGAAGTCGCCCGGGAAGTCGGCCAGCATCGGCAGCTCGGTCGAGCCCGGGTTGCCGAACATCGTCGTCATCCCGTGGGCGCGGAAGAGATCGAAGGACGCCTCGCGAACGGTGGGCACGGGCGAACCCTACCTGGCTGGCTGGCCAGGGCGCCGAATCCCGAACTGCATCAGATTTCCGGGCTGCTGGGCGGGAAATTTGATGCAGTTCGGGCTCGGGCGGCAGGATTTAAGAGAGGCGCGGCGTAGCGCCGATAACTCGGGGGTGAGCCATCGTCTCCTCGCCCACGCCTGGACGCGCGCTGTTGCGGTCCTCGCCCTCTCGCTTGCGCCGCTGTTCGCCGTTTGCGCCTACTCGCAGGCGGCGCCGATCCCGGCTACGAAGCTGCTCTACGCGACCGGGAAGATCGTCCCGATCCCGGCCTCGATCCCGCACGAAGAAGGCGACATGGTCGACAAGCGGATCCTCCCGGACCTGCGCTGGATCGCCAAGCGCTACCCGATCTTCGTCACCGACGGCTACTCCGGGCCGCTGCCGAACGGCGAACACGCCGGCTGCAACCGCTGCCACACCCGCGGCTCCGACCACTACAACGGGCTCGCGGTCGACCTCGTGCCGCTGAACGGCGACGGCAAATGCGATTCGACCTGGACCGGGATCACCCGCCTTGCCGCCTGGGCCGAGCCGGTTCAGGGCGAACCTCGCCCCCCCTTCCGCTGGGTCGGCTACGACGGCGACGCCGGCCACGGCTGCGGCAACCACCTCCACCTCTCCTGGAACCACGCGATCGCCCCCGAATACACCCTCGCCCAGTGGGTCGAAGTCTTCTCCGTCAGCGTCAAAGGCAGCCAGCCGACCGGGCCGACCACCAAGCCGCCCGAGCCGCCGCCCCCGCCCCGCCCCTCCGGCGGCGTAGCGCAAGCCTCCTTCGGCGGCCTCTCCCCCAGGGTCGATTAGCCGATCCCTAGGATGCGGCGATGCGATTTGTCGCCGCCGCGCTCCTCGTCGCCCTCGTCCTCGCCGGGATCGGCTGCGGGAGTCAGGACGATTCGACGCCTGTCGCCTGCCTGGAAGGAGCCGGTGCCTACGAAGCGGCGCTGCGGGAGGCGCCTGACGAAGTGCTGCTCGGCGGCGAGACCTTGATCAGCGAATGCCTGGCCGAGAACCAGAAGGCGGGCGACCTCGCCCGGGTCGGGGAAGCGATGCTGGAGACGGCGACGTCGCTGAGCGCCCAGGCGCGCCAGGAAGACGGCGGTGGCGCCGCCGTCCAGCTCGGCTACCTGATCGGCGCCGCCGAGCGGGGCGCCGAGACCAGCCAGGGCATCCACGCCGACCTCGTCCGCCGCCTCACCGTTGCCGCCCGCTACGCCCCCGGCGGCCAGCCCCTCACCCAGCAGTTTCTCGGCGCCTACCGCGAAGGCTTCGACGCCGGTCGCTCCGGCGGTTAGCAACGCGCCCGAGGGCGGCGGGGCAATACGCTCCGTCTTCCCCAAAGATCTTCGACGGAGGCTTCATCTTGAGCGTGAGCGAGCAGTTGTGGGGTGGCGAGACCACCAAAGCGGTAGACAACTTCCCCGTTTCCGGGGAGCGGGTGCCGGTGCCGGTGGTGCGCTGGCTGGGCCGGATCAAGGGCGCCGCGGCCGAGGCCAACGGCGCGCTGGGCAAGCTCGACGGCGACCTCGCCGACCGGATCGCCGAGGCCGGCCGCTCGATCGCCGAGGGCGAGCACGACGACCAGTTCCCCGTCGACGTCTTCCAGACCGGCTCCGGCACCTCCTCGAACATGAACGCCAACGAGGTGATCGCCAACCTGGCCGGCGAGGGCGCGCACCCGAACGACCACGTCAACATGGGCCAGTCCTCGAACTACGTCTTCCCGAGCGCGGTCCACCTGGCGGCGCTCGACGAGGTCACCCACGACCTGCTGCCGGCGATGGGCGGGCTCGAGGGCGCGCTCGAAGAGAAGGCGAA
>JBQCHW010000169.1:0-5244 GCA_051954315.1 Solirubrobacterales bacterium | reverse complement strand
AGGGGCACCCACGCCCCCTCCCGCCAACCAGCCCTAGGCGAAGAACTCGCGGGCGCGTTCGGCGACCAGGTCCGGGCGCTCGTCGGCGATGAAGTGGCCGCAGCCGTCGACTTTCTCGACCGTCATCTCGTCCGCATGGCGCTCGTAGCCGGCCAAGAGGTTGTGATTGAGGGCGGCGTCGCCGGTGCCGAAGAGGAGCTTCGTCGGGACCTGGAGGTGGGCCTTGGCGTACTGGCCGCGGCTGATCTTCGGCACCTCGCGCAGGTTGAAGACCCGGTACATCTGCACCGCCACCCGCGCCCGGTCGGGCTCGGTAAAGGTGTCGGAGAAGGCATGGATCGTCTTCGGATCCCAGGCCTCGCGCCGGACCGAGCCGCCGACCAGGACTTTGGGGACGAACTTGCCGCTGCGGTGCAGCTGGTAGCCGATCCCCGGCGAGGAGATCAGCCACTGGTACCAGAAGCGCCAGAGGTGCGGCGCCATCGCCCGCATCGTCGTCCAGGGCGGCAGGATGTTGAGCGAGAGGTAGCGCTCGAAGCGCTGCGGCTCGCGCAGGCAGAGCAGGAAGCCGATCCAGCCGCCCCAGTCGTGGCCGACCAGCTTCACCCGCTCGAGCCCGAGCTCGTCGAGCAACGCCAGGATGTCGTCGGCCAGTTCCTCCTTCTCGTAGCCGTCCCGCGGCGCGTCCGACCAGCCGAACCCGCGCAGGTCGGGAGCGATCACCCGATAGCGGTCGCTGAGCGCCGGCATCAGGTTGCGCCACTCGTACCAGTGCTGCGGCCAGCCGTGCAGGCAAAGGACGACCTCGTCGCCCGAGCCAGCTTCCGCGTAATGAAGCTCGACCCCGCGCACCCGCACCCAATGGTGCGTCACTCCCTCGACCTGCGGCAGCTCGCTCACACCATCACCCTAGGCGAATCGGGCGCGGCGACCGGCTGCGCGCCGGGGGTCGCGCCGGTCGCCCGCCCCTTTTCCGCTCAGTGCAGCGCGGCCGCCGCTGCCTGGCGGAAGTCGTTGAGGACCTCCTCCATCGCCCCGACCTCGCAGGGGACGCCTTCCGGCCAGGGCTTGTCCGGATGCTCCTGCAGCGTCTTCAGGCCGTTGCCGCTGATCACCGCGACGACGACCTCGTCGGGACCGATTTTCCCTTCCTGTGCAAGCTTCGCCGTCGAAGCGATCGTGGTGCCGCCGGCCGGCTCGGTGAGAATCCCCTCGGTCTGGCCGAGCAGGTCGATCGCGCCCCAGATTTCATCGTCGGAGACCGCCGCCGCCGCGCCGCCGCGGCTGCGGACCGCGTCGAGGACGAGGTTGCCGTCGCCGGGAGCGCCGATCGCCAGCGAGTGCGCCGCCGTCTCCGGCGTCTGAGTGACGATCTCACCGCCGCCGGTGATCGCGGTCGCGATCGGCGAGCAGCCCGCCGCCTGGGCGATGTTGATCTTCGTCGCCGCGGTCTCGGCGAGGCCGACTTTCTCCAGCTCCAGCAGCCCCTTGTGGACGCGGGAGGAGAGGGTGCCGCCGGCCGCCGGGATCACGAAGTGGTCCGGCGAGTTCCAACCCAGCTCCTCGACGACCTCGAAGCCCATCGTCTTCGCCCCCTCGGCGTAGAACGGCCGCAGGGTGATGTTGGCGAACTCCATCCCGGTCGCCAGCGCCAGCTCGCGGCAAGCGCGGTTGGCGCCGTCGTAGTTGGCGTCGAGCTGGATCACCTGGGCACCCATCGCCCGGCAGGCCTTCGCCTTGCCCTTCTCCATGTTGCCCGGGTAGAAGATGTACGGCTTGGCGCCGGCCTGCGCCGCCAGCGCCGCCACCGCGGTACCGACGTTGCCGGTCGAGACGCAGCCGACCTCGTCCTTGCCGAGCTCGAGCAGGCGGGCGATCGCCATCCCGACGACCCGGTCCTTGTAGGAGAGCGAGGGCCGGTTGGTCGAGTCGTCCTTCAGGTAGAGGTTGCTGAGGCCGAGCTCGGCGCCAAGCCGCTCGGCGTGGATCAGCGGCGTTTTGCCAGCGAACTGGGCGACCCGCTCCTGCGCGCGCCGGTTGAGGATCGGCAGCAGCTCCTCGAAGCGCCAGATGTTCCAAGGACGCTCCGCCAGCGGGCGCTCGGCGATCCGCTTCTTCGCCAGCTCGTAGTCGTAGTCGACGTCGAGCCCTTCGCCGCAGGCCGGGCACTTGAAGGCCTTGTCGAGCAGCGGCGTCCGGTAGCCGCACTCGCGGCAGGTGAGTTCGGTTGCACAGGAGGTGGTCCGGAGCCCGTAAGGCTCGGTGAGATGCGGCTCTACCGCGTCACTCATTGATCCTCCTTTGCCGCCGATCCCCCGGCGCTGATTGCGGTCATTGAAGGAAGGTAGCGGAACTTTCAGCGCACGCAAAGGGCCAGAGCGGTATTGTCTGTAGAGCTTCTGTCATCAGCCTCCGATCATCCCTCGACCATGACTCCGCAAGAGCGATTCGCCGCCAACCTGCGCCGCATCCGCACGACCGCCGGCATCTCCCAGGAAGAGCTGGGCTACCTGTGCGATCTGCACCGCACCGAGGTCTCGCTGCTCGAGCGCGCCGGCCGCGAGCCGCGCCTAGCGACGATCGTCAAGCTGGCCGGCGCCCTCAAGACCACCCCCGCGGAACTCTGCGAAGGCATCTCCTACGTCACCAAAACCCACCGCTTCGACGTCAAGAAACCGCCGAAGCAGTAGCGATCGAATCCGGGGATGCCGAAGGGGCGGGTGCCACCCCAATAGGCCGCCCGCCCCTTAATTGCGATCTGAAAGAAGTGAAGGGAGGCGGGGCGACGTCGGCCTAGCCGACGAGATCCAGGATCCGTCATGACGATTTAGATCCTGGCTCAGGATTGGTCCTCCTTTGCCACCCCAAGGCGGTTTCCCTAATCCGAGGGCCCCGCCTCCTTCACCGGTTGATCGCCCGGCAGGGCCATTCATAACACAGCCGCCTTGAAGCAGTCAAGGGTGTTTGCACAATGGAGCAGACTTTTTCGTAGAGGCCCGCGCCTGTTAAAGCGCAGCTGCCTCAACCGGTATCTCAGCGGCCTCAGGCCAGACCTCCAGGGTCTCGACCGAGTCCTCCACACCAAGGGCGACGAGCAGCTCCTCGGCGGTGTGCGGGGCGAACGGCAGCAGCGTCCGCGCCAGCAGGACCAGGGCCGCGAGCTGGGCCTCGGCGTCGGCACGGTCGAGCTGGCCGCGGCGCTGCAGCACCCGCTTCTCGAAGTCCTGGATCCGCTCGAAGAGGCGGGTGATGTTGCGGACCGACTTGTGCATCTGCAGCTCGGCGGTGTCCTCGGTGATCCGCGAGAGCCCGTTCTCGCACCATTTGCGCAGGCGGTCGCGCATGTGCTCGGTGTCGGCCGCGGCCTCGGCGTCGTGGGTCAGCTCCTCGAGCCCGGCGACCCGCTCGTGCGTGTAATTCCAGAGGTTGCGGAGGAAGCGGCTGGCGAATTTGATCGCCCCCTCGCTCCAGTTCAGCGTCTTCGCAGGCCCGGCCGCGTAGAGGACCGCCAGCCGCACGGTGTCGGCGCCGTGCTGGGCGACCAGCTCGTCGGGGTTGACGACGTTGCCGAGGTGCTTGCTCATCTTGCGGCCGTCGGCGATCACCATCTCGTGGAAGAGGCAGCCGGCGAACGGCTCCCCCTCCCCCATGAACTCGAACGGGCCGATGTCGCGCAGGGCCTTGGTGACGATCCGCTGGTCGAAGACGAAGCCGCCGCTGTCGTTGCCGGCGA
Source organism: Solirubrobacterales bacterium (assembly GCA_051954315.1). Taxonomy (GTDB): domain Bacteria; phylum Actinomycetota; class Thermoleophilia; order Solirubrobacterales; family 70-9; genus VAYN01. The sequence goes on along the minus strand of JBQCHW010000169.1, from coordinate 1,511 downwards.
CGAGCCGCTCGGACGGCAGCCACTTCCGCAGGTCGGGGTGGGTGAACATCTGCTCGTCGCGCGCCTCGGGCGGGACCGCCGCCGGGACCCAGAGCCAGAGCGCGTCGAAGTGGCAGTCGAGGGTGTCGGTCTCGCGCTTGGCGGCGGCACCGCACTTCGGGCACTCGACGTCGACGAAGTCGGGGCGCTCGGCCAGTGGATTCCCTTCACCGGTCGGCTTGATGTCGCGCGGGAGCACGACCGGAAGGTCCTCCTCGGGGACCGGCTGCGGGCCGCACTGCTCGCAGAGGATCACCGGGATCGGCGTCCCCCAGGAGCGCTGGCGCGAGATCGAGAAGTCGTTGGCGCGGTATCGGGTGGCCTCGCGGGCGTCGTCGACGGGAGCGGGCGCGGGGCCCTCCTCCCCGTCCGACGGCGCAGCCGGGACCTCGACGCGCTCCAGCCGCTCGGCGAGGTCGCGATCGGCCTCGTCGATCGCCGGGATCCCCAGAGCCGCGGTGGGCCCGAAGCGAGCGTCGACCAGCGGCGAGATCGCCACCGGCAGCTGCTCGCCGCCGGGACCGGCGATCGAGGCGCCGGTGTCGACCAACGGCACCGAGCGGGCGTCGCGGGCGCTGCGCTCCCAGCCGCCCGAGCGCATCCGCTCGAGCTCCTCGCGCGCCTCGTCGGTCGCCCAGGAGTCGACCTCCGGGTGGCGGGGCGAGAGCAGGACGAAGCTGGCGTGGTCGGCGAACTTGCGGTGCGGGGTGAAGACGGTCAGCGTGCGGCCGTCCTCGGCCTGGAGGTCGAGCTCGACGCCGTCGGCGCGGCCGAGGATGTAGCGCTGGGTGGCGAGCGAGAGCTCGTCCCACTTCCCCCCCTCCTCCAGCCGCGGCGTGTTGCGGTCGTTCTCCTCCAGGTAGGGGGTGATGCGCAGGAACCAGGTCGGGCGCCGGATCAGCCGCACCTCGTTGTGGCAGCGCCAGCAGCGGCCGTCCTCGACCTGGATCGAGGCCAGGGTCGTCTGGCAGGTGTCGCACCAGTCGACGGTGGCGTCATCGCGGTAGATCAGGTCGCGCTCCCAGAGGGTGTTGAAGAGCCACTGCGACCAGCGGTACTGGCCCTCGTCGGAGCTGTAGAAGACGCGGTCGTAGTCGAAGGAGAAGCCGAGCCGCTTCATCTGCCCGAGCATCCGCTCGCCGCACTGGGCGACCCAGTCGGCCGGGGGCTCCTGGCGCTCGATCGCCGCCAGCTCGGCCGGTAGCCCGAAGGCGTCGAAGCCGAAGCCGAACAGGACCGCATCACCGCGGCCGCGGCGAAAGCGGGCGTAAGCGTCGCCGATCGAGTAGTCGCGGACGTGCCCCATGTGCAGGTTGCCCGAGGTGAAGGGGCTGGAGGGCTTGACGTAGACCCGCTCCTGCCCCTCGCGCGGCCGCGGCGCGTTGAAGTCCCCGCGCCGCTGCCAGGCCGCCTGTCGCGCCTCCTCGATCTCCTGCGGGTCGTAATTTCGCCTGCCGCTGCTCATCGACTCA
>JBQCHW010000168.1:0-8611 GCA_051954315.1 Solirubrobacterales bacterium | reverse complement strand
GCCGCCCTGCGCGAGCTCTTCTCGCGGATCGTCTTCAACGTCCTCTGCAGCAACACCGACGACCACCCGCGCAACCACGCCGCCTTCTGGGACGGAGAGGCACTCTCACTCACGCCCGCCTACGACGTCTGCCCGCAGTTGCGGGGCGGTGGCGAGGCCGCCCAGATCATGGCGATCGGCAGAGACGGCTGGCGGATGAGCCAGGTCGCGGGTTGCGTCGAGCGCGCCGGGATCTACCAACTGTCGGAAGCCGAAGCACGTGAGATCGTCGATGGGCAGATCGAAACGATCGAGCGGCGATGGGATGAGGTCTGCGACCTCGCCGGCCTCACCGAGGTCGATCGGGCGGGGTTCTGGAGGCGCCAGTTCCTCAACCCCTATTCGCTGGAGGGACACGCCCGCACCACTTCCTAGGGCTCGATCCGGGTAACCGTCCCGTCTCCGTTATTTGCGACCCAAACCGCTTCGCCGCCCACGGCGACGGCGCCCGGTTCGGGGCCGACCGCGATCGGGTCGCCGTCGGGCTCGCCGCTGCCGAAGTCGATCTTGGTGACGGTGTCGTCAGCGGCGTTGGCGACCCAGACGGCGCTGGTGCCCGCGTCGATCCCGCCCGGGTGGCCGCCGACTTCGATCGGGTCGCCGAGCAGCTGGCGGGTCGCCGGGTCGACCCGGGAGACGGTGCCCGAGCGGCTGTTGGCGACCCAGACGAGGCCGTCGGCGACGACCAGGCCGGCGGGGCCGCGGCCGACCCGGATCGGGGCGCCGGTGGTGAAGTCGGCGGGGTCGATGCGGCGGACGCTGCCGGTGCCGGCGATGCTGGCCCAGAGGCCGTGGGCGCCGAAGGCGAGGCGGAGGTTGGTGGTCTGCGGCGGCAGCCCGCGCCGGTAGACGCGGCCGCCTTCGGAGTTGACGGCGGTGACACCGCGGCCGCCCTCGTCGGCGACCCAGACGCGACCGCCGCCGAGGGCGATCGGCCCGGGCTTGCCGCCGAGGTCGATCGTCTTCAGGACGCGGCCGCTCTTCGGGTCGAGCCGCAGCAGCTGGCCGCGGCGCGAGTTCGTCGCCCAGACCCACTTGCCGCCGATCGCGATGCCGCTGACGCCGATCCCGGGATGGAGGGGGCGGCCCTGCGGCTTGCCGGTTTCGGGGTCGAGGCGGGTGATCGTGCCATCGCGTTCGCTCGTCACCCAGACCGCCCGGTCGCCGGCGGCGACCCGCAGCGGCGGCCGCCCGACCGCGATCGGCGCCGAGACGCTCGGCCCTTCGCTCCCGAGCAGGAGGAAGACGGCGACGCCGATCGCGATCGCGATCACCGCGAAGCCGCTGAGGATCCAGAGCGCCGCCCGCCGCCCCGCCACCAGCCCGAACCAACCCTGCGAGGCATTTGGGACCGTGGTCCGCTCGCTGCGGTCGTGGGAGAGGACCGCGGTCGGGCGCACCTCCGAGCGCTGGCCGGCGCGGGCGGCGGCGATCAGCTCGCCGCCGCTGCGGAAGCGGTCGCCCGGGTCTTTGGCGACGGCGCGGCGGATCGCCTCCTCCACCCCCTGCGGCATCTCCGGCTCGGTGTCGGCTTCGGCGCGGGCGAAGGGGGCGATGCCGGTGATCGCCTCGTAGAGGACGCAGCCGAGCGAGTAGACGTCGGCGGCCGGGCCGATCGAGTCGCCGCGCCACTGCTCCGGGGACATGTAGTGGGCGGTGCCGACGACCGAGGTGGCGCCGGCCGAGCCGCTCTCGTCGAACGCCTTGGCGAGGCCGAAGTCCGAGAGGTAGGCGCGGTCGCCTTCGACGAGGATGTTGTGCGGCTTGACGTCGCGGTGGACGATGCCGGCGGCGTGCGCGGCGTCGAGCGCGTCGGCGACCTGGGCGAGCAGGTCGAGGGCGCGGTAGGGCTCCAGCGGTCCCTCGCGGTCGATCAGCGCCCGCAGGTCGCCGCCTTTGATCAACCGCATCGCCACGATCAGCTCGCCGTCGACTTCGCGCGAGTCGTAGATCGGCACCACCGAGGGGTGGTCGAGGCGGGCGGCGAGGCGGGACTCGCGCAGGAAGCGCTCGCGGAAGCCGTCGCGATCGGCGAGCTCGCGGGCGATCACCTTCAGCGCCACCGGCCGTTCGAGGCCGAGGTGGACGGCGCGGTAGACGACGCCCATGCCGCCGCGGGCCAGCAGGCCCTCGATGCGGTAGCCGGCGACCTCGGAGCCAACGGAAAAGTCCCCCACCCGGCCGTTATAGCCGGATGGGGGACGTGGTCGCTGACTGGTCCTGTGCCGATAGGCGCGCCTACCGCCGGTGCGGGACCGGCTGCCAGGTGACGATCGGACCGATCTTCGTGGTCACTTCGCCGCCCGAGTAGCCGACCACTTCGGCGTAGCTGCGGCGGCCGGTGTCGACGTCGATCACCGAGAGCGACTGTTCTTCGTCGGCTTCGGTGAAGGTCGCGACCTGCTTGCCGTCCGAGGAGAAGACGCTGTTCACCTCGGCGTTGTCGGGCAGCTCGGAGAGCTTGCGACCCTTGCCGCCGAGCTGTTTGACCCAGAGGCCCTGGTCGCGGCGGAAGAGGATCGTGCGGCCGTTGGCGGTCACGTCCTCGACGTAGGCCGAGCCGGCGCCGGCGATCAGCTTCTTCGCTTTCTGGCCGTCGATAGCCATCTTGTAGATGTCGGCGTAGGCGCTCGGGCCTTCGCCGTTCTTGCCGCGGCTGAAGACGATCGTCCCATTCAGCACGTTCGGCGCGTACTCGTCGATGCCGGCGGTCTTGGTCAGGCGCTTCAGCTTCCCGCCGGAGGGCCGCACCGAGTAGATGTCGTCGTTGGTGCCGGTGCCGACGGCGGAGGTGCGGACGAAGGCGATCGTCTTGCCGTCGGGCGAGAACGAGGCTTCGTGCTCGTCGCCGGCCGACGCCGCGATCTTGTGCGGCGAGCCGCCGTTGACGCTGACCGTGTAGAGGTCGCGAGGGCCGCCCGCGGCGGTACGTCGCTCGAAGAGGACGATGCGGGCGTTGGGCGAGATCAGCGGCCGCGAATCCAGTTCGGCACCGCTGGTCAGCCGCTTCTCGCCGGAGCCGTCGGCGCGGATCGCGAAGACGTCCCCTTCGCGGACGAAGGCGATCTTGTGGCCGTCGGCCGAGAACGAGGGTTCGGTGTCCTCGGGATTTTCGGTCAGCTGGTTGAGGTGGCGGTCTTTGACCGCGAACAGCCCGCCTTCAGGCGCTTTCGGCGGCAGCACTTTGTCGCCTTCTTTGTATTCGCGGTGGTCTTCGGTGACCTTTGAGAAGACGATCGCCCCACCAGCGGCAAAGGCACTCGCAGGGATGGCCAGTGCGAGGAAGGCGACGAAAACGGTGATGAGGCTCTTCTTGAACATCGGATTGCTCCTTTCGAGCTATCGGTGATTGCGTACACCGATGCTCGGGCTCAGAGCCGTGCCGGCAAATGACAGCGGCGCCACCGAACGAGCCACAGATGGCCCGATGTGGGTCAGCACATGCTGGATCACTTGAACTGCATTGAATGCGCGATATAGCCTGTGGCATTGTGGAGGTCGATTACGGTCCGGACTCGAAAGAGCAACTGCGGTCGCTTGGCAAAACCCTCGCTGCAGTTGTGGATATGGAGCTGAGGGAGATCTTCGACCACCATCGGGTTCCGGACGATTTCCACCGGTTGGAAATCGAGCACGAGCCTCGATGGTTCAAGGTCAACCTGAACGGTGTGTATGCCGCTGTCATAAGGCGCTGCTCAGACGAGGAGCTAGCAGCCAAAGGAGCAGCCCGGCCACGGCTTCTCTGTGGGCTTCTAGTCAACGCAGAGGACGATCTGAAATCGGTAGAACGGCAGATGATCAAGCAGGCTGATGATGCCGACGCTGCGGAGGAAGACGAGTGAGCGCCGATGGCGACCTTGAGCGAAAGTTTTGGAGTTCGCTCGAGAAGTTCGTGCGTCGACGCTTCTTAAGCTGGCTTCCGGTCATCTGCTTCATAGTTGGCCTCGCTGCAGGCTGGTTCTTTGCACCTGGTCATCAATCACTCGAAGACCACGCCTGGTTCAGTGGCTTCTTCGGGACCTCTGCGCAGGTGATTGCGACGCTTTTCGTCGGCTATGCCTTGGGGGCACGCTTCTACCTCGCCAGCGTCCGCGTGGCGATCATCACTCTTCTACTCGTTGGCGTATCCGAGATCGCGGCTGTGACCGCACTCAGTCCCAGTCTGCCAACCGATTTCTATGCCCCGCTGATGGGGGTGACGATTGGGGGAGGGATCGGCTCTCTTGTTGCAGCATTGCTCAGCGCTATGCACGTGGTTGTCGAGGAACGCCATGCACGCGAGCAGGAGGGCCTCAAGGCGCTGAATTGAAGATTTACTAGGCGTCCTCGCTCATCGTCAGCTCGGTCTCCTCACCGAGCCTGTCGAGCATCTCCTCGAATTGAGCATCGTCGGCACTAGCGATCTGGCCGACACCCACCATGCTGGCGTTGACAGCACTGATCAGCTGCATGGTTTGACTGATGTTGTGAGCGAGCAATCGCTTTGCCAATAGCTCCGAAATCCGATTGATCCTCGCCAGTTGCTCCTTCGAGATATCTGCTTGTCCTCTATGGGTTGAGAGTGAGGTGCGCTGGATGGCTGCATCGGCCAGGTTCTCGAGGACGACAGGGTCGAAGGAGGGTGCCTCCAGATTCAAGATGTCGGGGACGGCCGTTTCTCGTTGCTCCTCGTCCGCCTCACTGCCCTCGGCAAATATTTCATCGAAGGTTTCGGTCTCCCCGGTACCGGCTGCTTCGTCTGCTCGAGCCAGAGGCCGGGTGAACTCGGGAGAAGCCGCCAGAACCGTGTCCTCGATATGCGCTGGGTCGACTGCGGTGAGGACTGCGACAGGCTGGCTGTTGCGCACAATCACAACCGGCTCCTTCTTGGTGACCAGCTCATCAATGACACTTGCGGTTTCACGACTCAGCTTGCGAGCGGTGATCAACGCCATGGTGGTCCTCTCGTCTGACAAATGTCAGACAAACTTAGCAGATCAACGAGGACGATCCAAACCCAGTTCGATGACGCGGGCGGCGATCTGGCGGGGGCGGTCGCGGCCGGCGTCGCCGAGGATGTCGAGCTTGGCGGCGAGGGCGTCGAGGCGGCGCTGCGCGGTGCGCTCGGACACATGAAGCTCGGCGGCGATCTCGGCGCGGGTGGCGGGACGGCCGGCGAAGGCGCCCTCGCTGCGGTAGGGGGCGACGAGGGCGGCGGCGGTCGCTCGCTCCTCCTCGTTCAGCGCCACCGCCGGCTCGGAGGCGGCGACGGTCGCACCGATCGGGGTGATGTCGCCGGTCTTCACTTCGAGCCGATGGTTGCCGACGATCAGGGTGTCGCCGTCGCGGAGGCGGCGCGGGCGGTCGAGGGGCTCGCCGTTCAGCGCGGTGCCGTTGCGGCTGTCGAGGTCGGCCGCCATCAGGACGTCGCCTTTGCGTTCGATCTCCAGGTGGTTCCAGGAGACCGCCTCGTCCTCGAGCATCACCTCCGCCTCGGGCGAGCGCCCGATCACCGTCCGCTCGCCGCTCAGCGCCACCGAGTGCGGCGCTTCGCCGCTGGAGGAAATCCAGATCCGGGGATCCATCAGCGCGAGACTAAAACGAAAGTGCGATCGACCCCCGTATAGAGGGTCGACTGCACTTTCGCGGCTAGTAGCGGTAGTGGTCCGGCTTGAAGGGGCCCTCGACCGGGACGCCGAGGTAGGCGGACTGCTCGGGGGTCAGCTCGGTCAGCTCGACGCCGAGGGCCGCCAGGTGCAGGCGGGCGACCTTCTCGTCGAGGTGCTTGGGCAGCACGTAGACCGCCGGCGTGCCGGCGTATTTGTCCTCGCGCTTGCCGAAGAGCTCGATCTGGGCGATCACCTGGTTGGTGAAGGAGTTCGACATCACGAAGCTCGGGTGGCCGGTGGCGTTGCCGAGGTTCAGCAGTCGCCCTTCGGAGAGGACGATGATCGAGCGGCCCTCGGAGAACTTCCACTCGTCGACCTGCGGCTTGATGTTGATCCGCTCGGCGCCGGACTCTTCCAGCGCCGCCATCTCGATCTCGTTGTCGAAGTGGCCGATGTTGCCGACGATCGCGTTGTGCTTCATCCGCCGCATGTGGTCGACGGTGATGATGTCTTTGTTGCCAGTGGCGGTGACGAAGATGTCGGCGTACTCGACGACTTCGTCGAGCGTCCGCACCTCGTAGCCCTCCATCGCCGCCTGCAGAGCGCAGATCGGATCGATCTCGGTGACGATCACCCGGGCGCCCTGGCCCCGCAGCGAGTCAGCACAGCCCTTGCCGACGTCGCCGTAGCCGCAGACGACGGCGACCTTGCCGCCGATCATCACGTCGGTGGCGCGGTTGATCCCGTCGACCAGCGAGTGGCGGCAACCGTAGAGGTTGTCGAACTTCGACTTGGTGACCGAGTCGTTGACGTTGATCGCCGGGAACAGCAGGTCGCCGGTCTCGGCCAGCTGGTAGAGCCGGTGGACGCCGGTGGTCGTCTCCTCGGTGACGCCCTTGACGTTGGCGGCGATCCGGGTCCAGCGCTGCGAGTCCTCCTCGAGCGAGCGCTGCAGGGTCCGCAGGACGATCTTGAACTCCTCCGATTCGGCCGAGTCGGGATCGGGCACCGAGCCCGCCTTCTCGAACTCGACGCCCTTGTGGACGAGCAGGGTGGCGTCGCCACCGTCGTCGAGGATCATGTTCGGGCCCTCGCCGTCGGGCCAGTTCAGGGCCTGCTCGGTGCACCACCAGTACTCCTCCAGCGTCTCGCCTTTCCAGGCGTAGACGGGGATCCCGGCGGCGGCGATCGCCGCGGCGGCGTGGTCCTGGGTGCTGAAGATGTTGCAGCTGGCCCAGCGCACCTCGGCACCGAGGGCGACGAGGGTCTCGATCAGGAACGCGGTCTGGATCGTCATGTGGAGCGAGCCGGTGATGCGAGCGCCCTTCAGGGGCTGCGCGGAGCCGTACTCCTCGCGCGTCTGCATCAGGCCGGGCATCTCGACCTCGGCGAGGGAGATCTCCTTGCGGCCGAAGTCGGCGAGGCCGATATCGGCGACCTTGTAGTCCTGGGTCTCGGTTGCGGTCGCGGCGGTTGAAGTCATTTGAGAAAGGTAGCGTGCCGTCCGTGAACACGCCCGATGACGAGAAGCGCCTCGCCGCCGAGGCCGCCGCGGAGCTGGTCGAGAGCGGGATGACGGTCGGCCTCGGGACCGGCTCGACGGTCGCCCACCTGCTGCCGGCGATCGCCCGCCGCGGCCTCACCGATATCCGCTGCGTCGCCACCTCGGTGGCCACTGAGGAACAGGCGCGGGAGCTGGGGATCCCGGTCGAGGACTTCGACCGCCTGCAGCGCCTCGATATCGCGATCGACGGGACCGACGAGGTGACCCCGGACGGCTGGCTGATCAAGGGCGGCGGCGGCGCCCAGCTGCGCGAGAAGATCGTCGCCGCGGCTGCCGAGCGCTTCGTCGTCATCGGCGACTCGAGCAAGCCGGTCGAGGCCCTGCACGGGCCGGTGCCGCTGGAGCTGTTCGGCTTCGGCGCAGCCTCCACCCTGGCCCGGCTGGGCGGCGACGTCGAGCTGCGCGACGCGCCTCCCTCCCCCGACGGCGGAGTGATCGCCGACTACCGCGGCCTGGGCCTCGACGATCCGGCGGCGCTGGCGGCGCGCCTCGAGGCCGATCCCGGCGTCGCCGCCCACGGCCTCTTCCCCCCGGATATGGTGAGCGCGGTTTTCGTGGCAAGGGGAGACGCCGTGGACCGCATCAGCCTCACCTGACCCGAAGGAGCACCGCATGACCGACTTCAGCGGGCTGGCGATCGCCGGCCGTATCGCCACCCCGAACGACGCAGATTGGGATCAGGCGCGAGCCGCCTGGAACCTCGCCGCCAACCAGACCCCGGAGGCCGTCGCCTTCGTCCAAAGCGCCGAGGACGTGGCGAAGGTCGCCCGCTTCGCCGCCGAGAACGACCTGCGGGTGGCCGGACAGGGCACCGGCCACGGCGCCGTCGCCCTGCGCTCGCTCGAGGGCACGATCCTGATCAAGACCGAGCGGATGCGAGGCGTCGAAGTCGATCCCGAGGCCCAGACCGCCAGGGTCGCCGCCGGCACCCTGGTGCTCGAGCTGAGTGAAGCCGCCGGCGCCCACGGGCTCAGCGGCATGCCGGGATCCTCCCCCGACGTCGGCGTCGCCGGCTTCCACCTCGGCGGCGGGCTGAGCTGGCTCGGCCGTCGCTACGGCTTCGCCTGCAATCGGGTGCGCGCGATCGAGCTGGTCACCGCTGACGGCGAGCAGCGGACGGTCGACGCCGAGAACGAGCCCGACCTCTTCTGGGCGCTGCGGGGAGGCGGCGGCGACTACGGGATCGTCACCGCACTGCACCTCAACCTGGTCCCGGTGGAGAGCGCCTACGCCGGCGTCCTGATCTTCCCGGCCGCGCTCGGCGGCGAGGCCGTGCGCCGCTACCGCGACTGGACCGAGACCGTCTCCGAGGACGTCACCTCGGTGGTCCGCTTCATCACCCCGCCGCCGATCCCCGACGTTCCCGAGCCGCTGCGAGGGACGCCGCTGCTGACGAACGATGCCGCCTGCATCGGCACTA
>JBQCHW010000167.1:0-5524 GCA_051954315.1 Solirubrobacterales bacterium | reverse complement strand
GTCGGTTGCGGGGACGGTTCGCTTTAACCGCGCCGGCGCCATCGGTCCGATGATGCGCACCAGGGCAGACAGTTGTGGGCGGCGCCCGCACAGTCGAGGCGCGTGCGAGCAGGCGCGTGGTCTCAATCGGTCGACCAGCGTGCCTGCGAGCCCAGCCACCGGAACCGATGCCCAACGGGCTCTAAACCAAATCGGCGACGATCCGCAAGTCATGGATGCGGAAGGGGTGTCTTTCATTAACTCAGCGCATCCCGACTGATTTGACCAGCCTGAAATCTCAATAGGCTTCCTTTGAATATGACTGCAATTGCAGATTTGCTCGATCGGCTCGATCTCACGGCGGCGATCCAACAAGCGGCACCTCCCAGGGGAGAGTTCTTTCCCTCTCGCCTTGAGGCCGAGGCGGCTCTCGCGGCCGGGGGGTCTTACTCAGATTGGATCGAAGCGCAGATACAACTTCCCTATGAGCAGGAAACCCCAGAGATCGTCTGGGTGCCGCGGGCGGATTTGGGCTATCGCCCTGTTCCTTATCTCGGATTCCAGCAACGAGTCCTTTTAGGTGCTTTGACCAATCTCTTGGCCCAAGAGATCGTCGACGAACTTGGGTGGATTGAGCTGAGGTCTCTTACGGATCCAGAGGATGGTAGCCGTCGCAGCTTTGAGCGCCTCCCGATTGATGCGGGAAGCAGGTTCATCGTCATGGCTGACGTTGCTAGCTACTACGAGTATGTCGACCACGGACAGCTAAGCCAGGACATCGTTGAGCTCACTTCGGATGTGGATCTCGCGGAGGGGATCACCGAGTTACTTGCGGCGTTGATGGGACGCGACTTTGGCATTCCACAGGGCCCCAGACCGTCTGATGTTCTGGCCGATGTCTATCTTGCTGCGGTTGATCGTCGTCTGGCGCGAGCCGGCGCCGAATCTTGGCGGTATAACGACGACTTTTTGATTGGCGCCAAGGACGAACAGCAGGCCCGTTTATGGCTAAGGGATCTGGAGGAGGCTCTTCGGGAACGAGGCTTGGTGTTGAACCACCAGAAGAACCGAGTTGCGAGCCTTGGCATCTACGTGGGATGGGTAGATCTCCTAGCGGAGAAGCTTGCAGCCTCTGCCATTGAGAATGTCGATACCAGCTTCTACAGCTTTGATCCTGACGTATTCGCTGAACTCGAGATTGATGAGGTAGATCTAGAGGTCGTCGAATCCCTCTTTTTACGATCATTGGAGGGGGAGGAGCCTGATCCCTATAAAGTGAACAGCCGAATTCTTCAGCAGACTCTTCCCGTCCTGGCAAAGGAAGAGTCCGAAGCTCCTCTGGAATATCTCGATGAGCTTGTCGAAGAGTGGGGCGCTCACTCCCGGCATTTCTCTCTCTATCTAAGGGAGCTCCTAGGGACGGATAAAGAATCAGAGATGATCAGCGCTGTAGGGGCTTCACTGAACAAGAAGAGGGAGCTGCCACCTTGGGTAAAGGGTTGGCTATTGGACCCGCTCGCCCGCTGTGATCAGCAGCTGAGTCGGCGTGGGTTAGGGGTGAAAATCAAAGATTGGTTTTTGTCTGATCGAGAACCTTGGTTTGTGCGTGGGCGTTGTGCCGTTGTCTTGGCACAGAGAGGCTTCATCGCGGACCAAAAAACCTACGACCGTATATTTGGCCGCGCTCCTGCCGCCACTCGAGCTGACCTCGTCGCAGCCGTGAGGCTGGCGGAGCCGACGTGGGGACAGAAGTGGTTGCGCTCTCTTGATCACAACGATCCGCTCTTAATCGAGATTGCGTGCTGGTCCCCCGAGGATTGGTCCTCGGTCCTGTAGAGGGGGGCGAAGTCTTGACGAATGTTCATATTAAGTCTGAGATAGCGATAAGACGACTTAATGCCCTCGCAGGCTTCTTCACTCAAGCGTCCCGAAGCGCTCCCCGGGTGTCTCCTCCGTTTCCAAGTCGAGCAGGCAGATTAATTCGGTCAGGTCGGCGACGCAGAACTCGGCTGCGTGCTCGCGATGAGGAGAAGAGCGGTAACAGTCGGACTCTGAACGAAGTAACCCTAGTGCGTGCGGTGTCTATTTTGGAGGCATTCGTAATCGACCTGGGAGAGGAAGAGATCCTCTTGAGGTTGACGACGGCAGATCAAATTCCCAGGTTGAAGTCGCTGACTGATTACCTCTTCCATGCTCACTGGGATCGGATAAGTGGCATGGGGGGTTGGGAGCAGGCCATCCAGGTTTGGAAGGAGGGACTTGGCCTGAATCCGAAGGAATTCGAAAGATGGGAGGAGTTAGATCTCCTTCGAACCACCCGGCATTCAATCGTTCATCGCTTGGGCGAAATTACCTCTAAATATCGAAAGAGCAGCCTTGTGAAACGTCGGCTAAAAGCCTTAGGAATCGACGCCGAACAGGCAACGGGTTTGATCCCTCTGGATAGCCAAGATGTGTATTCGGGCGTGGAACTGTGCCGCGAATTTGTTCGCTGGCTAGATTCCGAGTTGCTCAGCTAGTCCAGCTTGGGGCTGCGCCAAGGCGCTTCCAGGCGCCCGACCAGCTCGTCGCCGAGGCCGTCGATCGGGACGCGGACCTGCTCGAGGGAGTCGCGGTCGCGGAGGGTGACGGTGTCGTCCTCCATCGTCTGGTGGTCGACGGTGATGCCCCAGGGGGTGCCGATCTCGTCTTGGCGGCGGTAGCGCTTGCCGATCGAGCCGCCTTCGTCGAACTCGGTGGGGAGGCGGCGGCGGAGGTCGCCGAAGATCTCGCGGGCCTTCTCCGGCAGGCCGTCCTTGGAGACGAGCGGGAGGACGGCGACCTTGACCGGGGCGAGGCGGGGGTGCAGGCGCAGGACGGTGCGCTGGCGCCCCTCCACTTCCTCGACCTCGTAGGAGTCGACGAGGAAGGCGAGGGTGGCGCGGTCGGCGCCGGCGGCCGGCTCGATCACGTAGGGGACATAGCGCTCTTTCGTCTGCTGGTCGAAGTACTCGAGCTTCTCGCCGGAGAACTTGGCGTGCTGGGTGAGGTCGAAGTCGCCGCGGTTGGCGATCCCCTCCAGCTCCGACCAGCCAATCGGGAAGTGGTACTCGATGTCGCTCGTCGCCGAGGAGTAGTGGGAGAGCTCGTCCTCGCCGTGGGCGCGGACACGCAGGTAGTCGGGCCGGAGGCCGAGCTTGGTGTACCAGCGCTCGCGCTCGCTCATCCAGTGCTGGTGCCACTTGTCTGCTTCGGCCGGCGGCACGAAGTACTCCATCTCCATCTGCTCGAACTCGCGGGTGCGGAAGATGAAGTTGCCCGGGGTGATCTCATTGCGGAAGGACTTGCCGACCTGGGCGATCCCGAACGGCGGCTTCTTGCGGGCGAACGCCATTACGTTCTTGAAGTTGATGAAGATGCCCTGGGCGGTCTCGGGGCGCAGGTAGACGGTCGAGCCCTCCTCGGCGACCGGGCCGACGTGGGTTTCGAACATGAGGTTGAACTGGCGTGGCTCGGAGAGCTCGCCGCCGCACTCCGGGCAGCGCAGCTCGGCACTGGGGTCGCCGCCTTCGGCTTCCACCGCCTCGCGCAGATGGTCCTCGCGCCAGCGCCGCTTGCACTTGCCGAGGCACTGGACCAGAGGGTCCGTGAAGCCTTCCAAGTGGCCGGAGGCCTCCCAGACCCGCGGATGCTGGAGGATCGCCGAGTCGAGGGCGACGATGTCGTCTCGCTCGGTCAGCATCGCCCGCCACCACTCGGCTTTGACGTTGTTCTTGAGGAGGACGCCGTAGTGGCCGTAGTCGTAGGTCGAGCCGAGGCCGCCGTAGATCTCCGAGGAGGGGAAGACGAAGCCGCGCCGTTTGCACAGCGCCACGATCTCCTCCATCGTCACCTCGGTCGGGCGGGTCCCCTGCTCAGTCGTCATGGCGGGAACGGTAGCGGCTGCGATAATCCCGGGCCGCCATGCCGATTTACGAGTACAGATGCGAGAACGGCCACGTCTTCGACGCGATCCAGAAGATGACCGATGAGCCGTTGACCAAATGCGAGGAGTGCGGGGCCCCGGCCGCGCGCGTGCTGACGCCGCCGGCGATCCACTTCAAGGGCTCGGGCTTCCACAACACCGATTACGGGACCAAGCGCGGCGGCGGCAACGGCGGCTCCGAGAGCGGCGGCGAGAAGAGCGGCTCGGGCTCGGGCGGCGATTCGAAGTCGGACTCCGGCGGCAAGAGCGAGTCGAAGTCGGACTCGAAGCCGGCGGCCTCGACGGCTGACTGAGCGCGCGGCGGCATCCGCCGCGGTTGGAACGCTGCGGGCGTGATCCCGGAGAACCTCGAGCGGGCGCGGCGGCTCTTCTGGCTGGGTAGAACGCTGCTGGCGCTGAGCGCGATCCTGCTGCCGATCCTCGCCTACGGGCTGGCCACGCTGCTGGTCGAGGGGCACGCGCAGAAGGAGTACTTCGAAGCCGTCTCGCAGATCCTGCCGGTCCTGCTGCTCGCGCTGGCGATCGAGCAGCGCTACTTCTCGCGCAGCCAGGCAATGCCGGAGTTCCCTCCGGAACTCGATTTTCGTGAGGAGGAAACGCGAGATCTCGCTCGCTGGTACACGCGGGCGGCGAGGGTCTACGCGTTGATGGTGCTCGTCTTCCTCGGGTTCGGCGAGTGGATCTCGGTCGAAGTCCTTGCCACCGGAAGCTCCTCCACCGCCGACCTCAAGAACACCGCCGGCTCCCTCGCCGCCGGCTTCACCGCCTTGATCGTCTCGGCGCTGGTCGGGACGAAACAGGCCGCTGACTGACAAGTGGTGAGTTGACCTTGCTATAGGCGGTCTAACTCACCACTAGCTAGCCGTTGAGGAACTTGTGGACGGCCTTCTGGCGGAGGGACTGGGGGATTTCGATCGAGCCTTCGGGGCCTTCGCCGCAGCCGCTGAGGTTCTTGACGCAGAACACTTCGGCAGGTGAGCCGCCGCCGATCGCGGCCGAGAGGATCAGCTGGGGCATCGTGAAGAAGCCCATGTCGCTGACGAAGGCTTTGGGCGCCTCCCAGCCGATGATCGGGCCGTGGAGGAAGTTGTAGGGGAAGCGGAGGGGGTCGGTGAGCCGGCTTTTGATCCCGTTGATCACGTCCTGCTGGGCCTGCTCGCGGTCGTAGTCGCTGTAGCCGAGGGTGTAGGCGCTCTTGCCCTTGCCGGGGCATTCGACCGGCTCGCGCACCCGCGAGTAGGCGAGGGCCTTTTCGCCGTCGAGGGTGTTCTCGCCCTTCTTCAGGCGCAGGGTGACGCCGCCCTGGCCGCCGCCCGCCCCGCCGGAGATGTCGGCGCAGAGCTTGTGGGGGACGTTGACCTTGACGCCGCCGACCGCGTCGATCAGGTCTTCGAAGCCGGTGAAGTCGACGATCGCCACGTGGTCGATCTGGATCCCGAGGAACTGTTCGATCGTCTTGATCTGCAGCGCGGCGCCGCCGAAGGCGTAGGCGGCGTTGATTTTGGTCGGCGCGTTGCCGGGGATTTCGGCGAAGGTGTCGCGGGGGATCGAGAGTTTGCGGAAGGCGCCGCCGCCGGCGCG
>JBQCHW010000166.1:0-4188 GCA_051954315.1 Solirubrobacterales bacterium | reverse complement strand
GTCGGCGCCGGCGCAGAAGGCCTCGCCGCTTCCGGTCAGGACCAGCACCCGGGCCTCCCCATCGGCCTCGAACTCGTCGAGGCCACGGCGCAGCTCGGTGGCGGTAGCGGCGTCGATCGCGTTGCGGCGGTCGGGGCGGTCGATCGTCAGCAGCGCCGCGGACCCCCGGCGCTCGTAGCGGACCTCGGGGTTGCTCATCCGCGGATCCTCCCACAGGCCGGCTGGGGTCCTCGGCGGATGCCGCTGAGTCCGGCTACCCTCAGCGGGTGCGCATTGACGAGATCATCGCTGAGCGGAAGCCGACCTTCTCGGTCGAGTTCTTCCCGCCGAAGACGCCGGAGGCGGCCGACGAGCTGTTCCAGACGGCGCGCGAGCTGCGGGCGCTGGAGCCCGACTTCGTCTCGGTCACCTATGGCGCCGGCGGCTCGAACCGCGACGGCACGGTCGAGATCACGACGGCGCTGAAGGACGAGATCGGCTTCGAGACGATGGCTCACCTCAGCTGCGTCGGCGAGACCACCGAAGGGCTGGCGACGACGCTCGACCGGATCGAGGCGGCCGGGATCGAGAACGTCTTCGCCCTCCGTGGCGACCCGCCCCGCGGGCAGCCGGACTTCATCCAGCCCGAGGGCGGCCTCAGCAGCGCCGCCGAGCTTGCCGCCTTCATCTCAGCGGGGTGGAACTTCGGAATCGGCGGCACCTGCTTCCCAGAGGTCCATCCCGAGGCGCCCGACCTCGACGCCGACCTCCGCTACCTGAAGACCAAGGTCGACGCCGGCGCCGCCTTCCTGATCACCCAGCTCTTCTTCGACAACCAGGTCTACTTCGACTTCGTGCGGGCGGCGCGAGCCCGCGGGGTCGAGGTGCCGATCCTGGCTGGGGTGATCCCAGTCACCAGCTTCGCCCAGACCAAGCGAATCTGCGATCTCTGCGACGCGACGATCCCGCCCGCCCTCGAAGCCGCCTTCGCGGCCGCCGGCGGCGAGCCGGAGCGCGAGTTCGAGCTGGGGATCGCCTACGCCGCCCAGCAGTGCGCGGAGCTGCTGATCGCCGGTGTGCCGGGCATCCACTTCTACGCGCTCAACCGGGCGCCGGCGACGCGAGCCGTCCTCGGGGCGCTGAAGGCGTCGCGCCCGTGGGAGCGGGTCCGCGGCGACGCCGCCGAAATGGAGCGAGCCGACTAGGCTTAGGGCGGTTATGGGGAAGGGCGAGCGGGAACGCGACAAACTGCGGCAGGAACGGATCGAGGCCGAAAAGCGAGAACAGCGCAGCGGTAACTCGCGTCTGATCCTCGCCTACGCGATCAGCTCGACCGTGGTCCTGGCGATCGCGGTCCTCGTCTTCATCCTCGCCACCGGCGGCAGCGATGACAGCGGTGGTGGCAACACCGACGCCCACATCAACGTCAACTCCCAGTTCGGTTCGACCAACGGGGTCCCGCCAGACGAACGTGCCGCCCTCCCGATCCCACCGCCGAAGGTGACGAATCTGCAGCAAGCGGCGAAACAGGCCGGGTGCAAACTCGAGTTGAAACTCGAAGACGAGGGCCACGAACACATCCCGAAGAACTCGCCGACGCCGAAATACAAGACCAGCCCGCCGACCTCCGGCAAGCACGTCGAACCGCCCTACCAGCAGGCCGACGGCGCCTACTCCGAAGAACCGGCGCCGATCGACTACGTCCACTCCCTCGAGCACGGGCGGCTGGAGATCCAGTACGCGCCGAGCCTGCCGGAAAAAGACCAGCTCGAACTGAAGGGCCTCTACGACACGATGTACGGCGCCTCGCTGCTCTTCCCGAACAAGAACATGCCCTACCAGGTGGCGGCGACCACCTGGACCAACTTGCTCGGGTGCCCCGAATACAAAGGCTCGATCACGCTCGACGCGATTCGCGCCTTCGGCAAGGAAACCTGGGGCAAATACGGCGGCGAGCCCGTCTTCGGCTTCAAATTCACCGGACCGACCCCGTCGGAACCCGAAGAATCGTCTGAATCCTGAGCGGCGCTCAGGAGCGGTAGGCGGGGAAGTAGCCGCCGCTCTCGCGGCCGGCGCTGAGCTCTGAGTACTGGGTCCGGTCGCAGATCAGCTCCGAGGTGAGCCAGGCCTGCTGCCGGTTGGCGAACCCACGCTTGAACTCCTCCAGCGCGTCGCCAGCAGTGATCCCTCCGCCGAGGTTGAGGGGCAGGCCGAGCTCGCGTGAATGTTCGAGCAGACGGGTGACGACGTTCTTCATCGGGGCGCTACGGAGATGGGCATCGGCGGTGCCGCTGAGGTAGTAGTGGAGGTAGCCGTCGCTGACCACGGCAATCGAGGCGGCGGCGACCTCACCGGAGGGAGCGGTGGCAAGAGCCAACCAGGCGCCGTCGGCCTCGAAGATGCGGTCGAAGTAGGCGGCGCCGAAGAAGTAGTGGTCGGCGGCGCCGGTGCGTCGCATCGTCTGCTCGTAGGCATCGAGGAAGCCAGCGCGCTGGGGTGGGGTCGTCTCGGGCCCTGGCACCAGCTCCAGCTCGTACCCAGCTTCGAGGTTCCGCCGCACCTGCCGTCGATCGCTCGGGCGGCTCTTCGGCGGCAGGTCAGGGTCCGCAATCTGCACCACGTTCCGCTCGGTCGCGCCGGCGAGGGGCGACGGGCCGAGGACGTGGCGGATGAAGACGCTGACCAGGCCGGTGGCGGAGAAGTCGATCGCGCCCGGGTCGATCTCAACCCCCGCAGGGGCGAAGCCCGGGTATCCATAAGGGGAAGCGGCATCGCGCTCGCCGGTTCCCGCGATCTCGCGGACAACCAGCGGAGCGAGCAGCTCAACGGCGTCGGTCTCGATCCGCAGAGTGTGAGTGGCACCCTCGGCTTCTAAGAACGGGCGCGAGCGGAAGAACTCGTCGCCGGTCGCCGCGGCGCCGGCGTCCTCGATCAGCTCGGCCTTGGCCGCGGTCACTCGAGCAGGTCCGCGGCGGCGGCGCGGAACTCGTCGGGGAGCACGCCCCAGACCTCGCAGTCGTCGGGGGGCCCGTCATGGCGGGCGAGATGGGAGCGCATCGTCCCCTCGTGCTTCCAGCCGAGCCCGGCGACGGTCTTCTTCGCCACCTCATTGCGGGCGGGGATGCGCCCATAGACCCGATGGGCGCCAAACTGATCAAAGGCCTTGGCGATCGTCAGCGCCTCGGCCCGGCGGCCGACACCCTTGCCGCGGACGTCGTCGCCGATCAGCGCCCCCAGCTCCGGCGCGGTCTGGCGGAAGAGGCCGTAGAGGGCGGTGAAGCCGACCGGCTCCTCATAGCCCTCGACGACGATCGCGAACTTGCGGTCCTCGCCCGAGCTGTCCATCGCCCGCCGCGTCCAGCCTTCGGCCTGCTCGAGCGTGAACTCGTCCCGCTGCTCCATCAACGAAGCGATCGCCGCCGGGTTGTTGAACCAGCGGTGGACGGCAGCCGCGTCGCCCTCCTCGAAGGGCCGCAGGCTGACAGCGGGACGCTCGGCACTCACGGCGGAAACCCTATCCCGCTCAATCCGGCGCCAGGCCCTGGCCGGTGAGGACCAGGTAGACGGTCTTGGCGAGGATGCGGAGGTCGAGGAGGAGGCTGCGGTGGTCGACGTACCAGACGTCGAGCTCGATCCGCTCCTCCCAGGGGATGCCGGCGCGGCCCTGCACTTGGGCCCAGCCGGTAATCCCCGGCAGAACCTCGTGGCGACGTTTCTGCTGCGGGGTGTAGTCGTCGACCTGGGCTTTGATCGTCGGGCGCGGGCCGACGATCGCCATCTCGCCGCGGAGGACGTTGACGAAGTTGGGGATCTCGTCGAGTGAGGTGCGGCGGAGGAGGCGGCCCGGGGCGGTGACGCGAGGGTCGTCGCGGTAGACGATTTTGCCGACCCCCACAGGGTCCGAGCCCTGGACCATCGTCCGCAGCTTCCACATCTCGAACTCGCGGCCGCCGCGGCCGACCCGCCGCTGGCGATAGACGACCGGGCCGCGGCTGGTCAGCTTGATCGCGATCGCCGCGACCAGCAGCACCGGCGAGAGAATCGTCAGCGCGACTGCCGAAATGAGAATGTCCAAGATCCTCGGCATGGCTACCGGTGGCGAGTGTGGCCAAGCAGATCAAGGACGCAGGGAGCGTGGCGTGCTCTGCACGCGAGCGACCGAGGACGCCGATATGCGCCGGCCACAGTCGTCACCGGGTTCCCGCTGCC
>JBQCHW010000165.1:0-3229 GCA_051954315.1 Solirubrobacterales bacterium | reverse complement strand
TCAAGAGCGAGGGCCAGACCAAGTGGGCGAACCTGACCCGCCAGGCGTTCAACGCGACCAGCAGCGAGAGTCGTCGCTCGGCGCCGCCGGTCAGCATCCGCATCAGCGCGTTGGCGCCGGCGGGGTTCTTCATCAGGGTCACCGTCATCTCAGTCGTGCCGATGCGGATCGTCTCGCCGCGGCCGAAGGCGGGCTGGAAGGCGGCGAGGCCCCTTCGGATCGCCCCCTGCTCGACCTCCAGCGCAACCGCCGCGGCCACCGCCGCGATCGCGTTGTAGACGTTGAAGATGCCTGGAACCCGGAGACGGATCGGTCCAGGCGCTGCTCCCTCGGCAACGAAGCTCGAGCCGCCGGCGGCGGTCAGCTCAACGCTCTGGGCGCCGACGTCAGGAGCGGGCCGCTCGCCGCCGCAGGCATTGCAGCGATAGTGCCCGAGGTGGCTCAGCATCCGCGTCGCGAAGTCCAGCGGCGCCTCGCAGGAGCGACAGCGGACGGCGTCGGCGGCGTGCTCATCTCCAGCCAGCCCGACGGAAGCATCCTCGATCCCGAAAAGGGTGGTGTTGGCGGAGCGGGCGAGATCAGCGGTCATCGGGTCATCCACATTCAGCACCCAGTGCGTCCCTGCCCTGCGGGCCGCCATAGCCACCCAGGCGGAAGCGATCGCCTCCAGCTCGCCGTAGCTGTCAAGGCGGTCGCGGAAGAGGTTGCCAAGGACGATCACGGCGGGGTCGAGCTCCGCGGCCACCAGCGGCAGCCAGGCCTCGTCGACCTCGAAGACGCCAACCTCGCCGCGATCTTCGAGCAGGGCGCTTGCAACCCCAGCCGGGAGGTTCGCCCCCGCCCGGTTGTGAACCACCCCCAGCCCCGCCTCGCGCAGGATTGCGGCCAGCATCGAGGCGGTGGTCGTCTTGCCGTTGGTACTCGAGACAAGGACGCAGGTGGCGATCTCCTTCGCCAGAATCCGCAGGGCGTCCGGGCGGCGCTCGAGGATCAGCTGCCCGGGCAGAATCGTCCCCCCGCCCCCCGCGGCCCGGCTCTCGGTCCGTGCCGCCGCCGCCATGCGACGCAGCTCCCGCGGTAGATCGGGTGGGGTGGAGGGCGGAGCGGCTTCGATTTCCTCGGCGACCGCCGAGAGGGTCTTCGGGTCGCATTCGAGGGCCGGAAGCCGCCAAATCTCAGCCAGGACGCGGTTCAGTTCCCCGGGGCTCGTCTGGTGAGGGAGGGTTGCGGCCATGCACGCGCCTGGCGGCG
The DNA here is from genome assembly GCA_051954315.1 of Solirubrobacterales bacterium. Taxonomy (GTDB): domain Bacteria; phylum Actinomycetota; class Thermoleophilia; order Solirubrobacterales; family 70-9; genus VAYN01. Next base: position 1,978 of record JBQCHW010000165.1, on the reverse strand, counting down.
CCTGCCCAGTTTACGGGCGGGCCACCGAGGATCCTGCGCTGTACCCGATCCCCTGGCGCTAGGGTCTTGTTAGATGGAGTCCTCCCCTGCCTTCGAGGTGCACGAGGCAAACCTGCACGGCCACCGCGCGGTCTACCGCGTCGCCGGAAGCGGCCCGAACCTCGTCCTCATCCACGGGATGATCAACTCCTCCCGGCACTGGGTGCTGGTGGCGAGCCGGCTCGCCGGCTCCTACCGGGTGATCGCTCCCGACCTGATCGGCCACGGCGACGCGGCGACGCCGCGGGGGGACTACTCGCTCGGCGCCCACGCGGCGAGCATCCGCGACCTGCTGACGACTATCGGGGTCGAGCGGGCGACGATCGTCGGTCACTCGCTCGGCGGCGGCGTCGCGATGCAGTTCTTCTACCAGTTCCCACAGCGCACCGAGCGCCTCGCCCTGATCTCCAGCGGGGGGCTCGGGCACGACGTCAGCCCGCTGCTTCGCGGCGCGGCGCTGCCGGGCTCGGCGGCGCTCCTGCGCCTGGCGACGCGGCCGCAGGTGGTCGGCGGCCTCGCCGCCGCCGGCGCCCGCCTGCGCGCCCGCGGCAACAACACCGGCGTCTACCTGCAGGCGGTGGCACGCGCCCTGGGGCCGCTGCAGGAGCCCGGCTCCCGCCGCGCCTTCCTGCAGACGCTGCGCGCGGTGATCGACGTCCAGGGACAGAAGGTCAGCGCCCGCGACCGCCTCTACCTGCTCGGCGAGATGCCGACCCTGATCGTCTGGGGCGAGCGCGACCGCACGATCCCGCTCAAGCACGGCCTCGAGGCCCAGCACTCGATCCCCAACTGCCGCTTCGAGACCCTCCCCCGCGCCGCCCACTTCCCGAACCTCGAAGACCCCGAGGGCCTCGCCGCGGTCCTCGACAGCTTCATGGCGACGACCTCGCCCGCCCACATCGTCGACTCCGAGTGGCGCGACGTGATCGGGCAGCGAGCGCGCCTGCGCCGCGTCGCCTAACCGCATCCGGTTTCCGACACACCCCGCTGTGCCGAGAATCGGCTGCGCTATTCGACGGCGGCGATCGCCTTCTTCACTTCGGCGAGGGTCGGCCCTTCCTGCAGCGTCTTGGTCCCGTTCGGGCCGCTGACGACCATCCCCTGTCCATAGCGGATGCCGAGCTGGCGGCCAAGTTCCTCGTAGCCTTCGAGCCGCTGCTGGATTGCGCTGTCGGAGACCTTGGCTTCCTCGAGCGCCTGGTTCCATTCTTCGAGTTCCAGTTCCTCGACCCCGCCGGCGATCGACTTCTCGAAGTTTTCGAACAGTTTGGGGGTCCGGAACCGCTTCGCTTCTTCCTGGCTGCGGAAGAAGAGATAGAGGTACTGCCAGCCGTAGCCCTGTTCGGCCGCTGCCTCGGCCCCGTAGAAGCCGAGCTCCTGCGCCGTTTCCGCGTTCGAGTAGTGGCGGTAGAGGAGCTTGACGTCGCCGGAGCGGACGTAGTTTTCCATCAGCCCCGGGATCGTCCTCAGGAAGTCGTCGCGGCAGCTCGAGCACTGCAGGTCGTTGAAGACCTGGATCGTCACCGGCGCGTCATCCGAGCCGAGCCGGTCCCCTTCCTGCGGCACCCCGCCGAACAGTTCCTGGGCATCGGAGATGCCGGCGACGTGGACGATCCCCTTGTCTTCCTTCTGGGTGGCGATGTTGACGATCGCGTAGCTGAGGGCGAAGAGGCCCATCAGCAGCAGGGCGACGACCCAGAACCTGCCCCGCCGGGGCAGCGGTTTAGCGGCGACTTCAGAGGACATCCACGAGCATTATCGCGGGCCGGGCGCCCGGCTGATTTCGCAAGCTGCGGGCTTCTACGGTTGACAGCCCCCGCCGCCGGGATGAATATGGTCGCTACCCACTTCTCACGACCGGGAGGTCATCGATGGCCCATCACCTCACCCCCGCCGAGCTCGCCGACCAGATGCAGATGGAGCGACAGGAAGTGATCGG
>JBQCHW010000164.1:0-4901 GCA_051954315.1 Solirubrobacterales bacterium | reverse complement strand
CGGCCCTTCGAGCGGTCGAGCGTCGCCCAGACGACGACGAGGTCGGCGCGCTCGCCGGACGTGACGTAGATCTTCTCGCCGTTGAGGACGTACTCGCCGGTCGCCTCGTCGTACGTCGCGGTCGTGCGGATCGCGGCCGAGTCCGAGCCGGCTTCGGGCTCGGTGATCGCCATCGCCGCCCACTTGCCGCCGTAGCGCTCCAGCTGCTCCTCGGTCGCGACCGAGGCGATCGCCGAGTTGCCGAGCCCCTGGCGCGGCATCGAGAGCAGCAGGCCGACGTCGCCCCAGCAGAGCTCGATGATGCCGAGCACGGTGGAGAGGTTGGAGCCGTTGCGGTTCTCGCCGTCGGTGCTTTTCTCGCGGCGGACCCCGGCGGCACCGGCGCCGCCGATGTCGGAGCCCTCGTTCATCCCGTCGATCAGGGAGGCGAGCATGTCGAGCTCTTTCGGGTAGGTGTGCTCGGCCTCGTCGTATTTGCGACTGATCGGGCGGAACACCTCCGTGGCGACCTGGTTGGCCTGGCTCGCCAGCGGCTTGAACTTCTTCGGTATCTCGAGGTTGATCGTCATGGTTCTTCCTTCGCTCGTCTTAGTCGTGTCGCTTTGCTCTCGGTATGCGAGAGGAAGTCGCCACTAGACGAGCAGGGCGCCCTCCATCACGCCCGCAGCTCGCAGGTCTCGGTACCAGCGCTCGACCGGGTGCTCCTTGACGAAGCCGTGGCCGCCGAGCAGCTGGACGCCGTCCGAGCCGATCTTCATCCCCTTCTGGGAGCAGAGCCGTTTGGCCAGGGCGGCCTCGCGGGCGAAGCTCTCGCCGCGGTCGGCGCGGGAAGCGGCTCGGTAGGTTGCCAGCCGCATCCCGTTCTGCTCGATCCCGATCTCGGAGACCGCGAAGGCGACGCCCTGGCGGTTGGAGATCGGTTCGCCGAACGCCTGGCGGTCGTTGACGTAGGGGATCACGTAGTCGAGCACCGCCTGCGCAGTCCCCGTCGCGAGGCCGCACCAGGCGATCCGCGAGCGGTTGACGCAGGCGGCGTAGTCCTTGGCTTTCGCCTCGCCCTCGCCGAGCAGCGCGCTCGCCGGCAGTTTGACTTTGTCGATCACCAGGCGACCGGTGGTGGCGGGCCGCAGGCCCATCGCCGGCTCGTCTTCGACCGAGAGGCCTTTGGCGCCCGACTCGACCACGAACAGGGCCGGGCCGATGCCCTCGGCGTCGGCGGCGATGACGAAGAGCTCGCACTCTTTGGCGCGGGCAACTAGCGACTTGACGCCGCTGAGGACCCACTCGTCGCCTTTCTTCTTCGCCTTCGTCTCCAGCGCGAACGGGTCGAACAGCGGTCGCGGCTCGAGGATCGCCAGGGCGGCGGCGGGAATGTCCTCGCCGGTGAAGGCGGGGAGGTAGGTCGCCTCCTGCTCGGCGCTGCCCCAGAGGCCGATCGCCGTCGCGGCGGCGCCGGGGGCGAGCGCGGCGTAGGCGATGCCCATGTCGCCGTGGGCGAGGGCCTCGCCGATCAGGACGCTGGTCGTCGCCGACTGCTCGGTCATCACACCGCCGAGCTCCTCGGGGACGCCGAGCATGTTGACGCCGAGCTCGTTGGCCTGGTCGAGGATCTCCTTCGGCGTCTCGCGCTTGTCGTCGGCTTCTAGCGCCGCCGGGCGGATCTTTTCCTCGGCGAAGGCGCGGCCGCCTTCCTGGAACATCTGCTGCTCGTCGTCAGGGGTGAGGTCGAAGAGGCCCTTCGACTTGCCCTTCTTCTGGCGCGCCGGTTTGCCCAGCGTCTGGGTCGCCTTGAAGGCGCGGCCGGCAGCGGTCGCGCCCTTGAAGCCGTTCTTGGTGCCCTGGAAGAGGGCCTTCTCGACCTGTTTGCGGATGCGGATGCGATCCAGCAGATCGGACCCGGCGAGGCGGTTGAGCGCCCGCAGGCCGTAGCCCATCCCGCGCTCCGCCATCCCCTTGTTCTCGGTGGTGGTCGTCACTTCGCTTTCTTCCTTCCGGTGGTTTTGGCGGTTTTGCTTTTCGGTGCGGCTTTAAGTGGTTTGACGTGGCCGTCGAGGTGCGGCGTGCCCTTGCGGGCGTCGCGGACGGCGAAGAGGATCTCCCCGTCTTTGTCGGACTTCTGCTCGGCAAAGAGGACCCGGGCCGGCAGCAGGACCGGCTTGCGGAACCGGACCTCGACCTCGAAGCTGTCGGGCAGCTCGGACTCGAGCTGGGCCAGCGCTCGCGCCTTCGTCCACATCCCGTGGGCGATCGCCCCGGGAAAGCCGAGCGGCTTCGCGGTCAGCGAGTGCATGTGGATCGGGTTGCGGTCGCCGGAGACGCCCGCGTAGCGGCGGCCGAGGTCGCCGGGCAGCTTCCATTCGGCGCTGGAGGGCGCGTCGGCGTCGAGGGACTCGAAGCCCTTCGCCTGCTTGCCCTTGCCGTCGCCATTGGAGCCGCTGCCGCGACGGAGCATCGTGCTGGTGCTCTCCCAGACGACCTCGCCGTCGACCAGGACCTCGGTCTCCAGCGAGAAGGTCTTGCCTTTCGGGTGGGGCTGCAGCTTCGTCGGCCGCACCCGGATCGTCATCTCCTCGTCGATCCCGATCGGCCGCTTCTGGGCGATCGAGTTCTCGACGTGGACGAGCCCGACCGCCCCGAACGGGAAAGAGCCGTCGCTCATCACCGCCATGTGCAGCGGGAAGGCGAGCATGTGCGGGTAGGTCGGCGGCAGGGTGTCGCGGAGCGAGAAGCCGCAGACCCGCGCGTAGGCGGCGACGTCGGCCGCCTCCGCCTTGACCCCGATGAGCTCGAGGTCGAGCCCCTCGGGGATCTCGCCGCCGCCGCCCGGGACGAACGGCAGCAGCGAGGCGCCCGGGATCATCGGCAGCGCCGCCCGCGCGTAGAGCGGCAGGATGCTGGGCGAGCTCTGGATGGTCTTGGCCATCAGCCTCAGGCCCCCAGCAGGTTCTGGCCGCAGACGCGGACCGTGTTGCCGTTGACGCCGGTCGAGGCGGGGCTGGCGAACCAGGCGATCGTCTCGGCGACGTCGACCGGCAGCCCGCCCTGCGAGAGGCTGGAGAGCCGGCGGCCGGCTTCGCGCGGGCCGATCGGCATCGCCGCGGTCATCTGGGTCTCGATGAAGCCCGGGGCGACCGCGTTGATCGTCGCTTTGCGTTTGGCCAGTTCCGGCGCCATCGCTTCGACCATCCCGATCACGCCGGCCTTCGAGGCGGCGTAGTTGGTCTGGCCGGAGTTGCCGGCGATCCCCGACATCGAGGAGACGCAGACGATCCGCCCGTTGCCGTTCAGGAGTTTCCCGCCGAGCAGGGCGTCGTTGATCCGCTCCTCCGAGGAGAGGTTGATCTCCATCAGCTGCGCCCAGCGCTCTTCCGGCATCTTCGCGATCGTCCGGTCTTTGGTCACGCCGGCGTTGTGGACGACGACGTCGACGCCGTCCTCGAGCTCGGCGGCGATCGCCTCGGGGGCGTCGTCGGCGGTGATGTCGAGCTCGATCGAACGGCCGCCGATTGCGCTGGTGACGGCCTTGAGGTCATCGGCCATCGGCGGGATGTCGAGGCCGACGACTTCGGCGCCGTCGCGGGCGAGGGTGTTGGCGATCGCGGCGCCGATGCCGCGAGAGGCGCCGGTGACCAGTGCCACCTTGCCTGCGAGCGGCCTGGTCCAGTCGATCTTCGGGCTGGCGGCGACCCCTTTGCCGATCCGGATCACCTGGCCGGAGACGTAGGCCGATTTCGGCGAGAGGAGGAAACGGAGCGTCGACTCGAGCTGGTCCTCGGCACCCGGTTCGACGTAGACGAGCTGCGCCGTGCTTCCCTTGCCGCCGATCTCCTTGCCGAGCGAGCGGGTGAAGCCCTCGAGCGCCCGCTGGGCGGTGTGAGCGGGGACGGAGCCGGCTTCCTCGGGCGGCGTGCCGAGCACGATCGCGCGGCCACTGCGTTGCAGGCGCGGGACCGCGGGGTAGAAGAAGCGCTGCAGCTCGACCAGCTCGGTCGAGTCGGCGATCCCCGTGGCGTCGAAGACGAGCGCCTTCGCCTTGCCCTCGGCGCCGGCCCTTTCGGCGCCGACGCTGTCGAGGACTTTGGCGATCGCTTTGCCGAGCCGGCCAGCGGGGGCGCCGTCGGCGAGGACCGGGCCGGCGATCACCGGCTGACCCTCCTTGTAGCGGTCGAGCGAGACCGGCTGCGGCAGCCCGAGCTGCTTGGCGACGGTGCCGACGACCGGCGCGTTGACGAGTTGCGAGTAGCGGTCAGCCATGGTTACTTGGCACCTCCCGGGGCCTCGAGGATCGCGACGACACCCTGGCCGGCGGCGGCGCAGATGCTGATCACGCCGCGGCCTTTGCCGTCTTCGTTCAGTTGCTTGGCGAGGCTGGCGACGATCCGCCCGCCGGTCGCGGCGAACGGGTGGGCGGCCGCCAGCGAGCCGCCGTTGACGTTGAGCTTCTTGCGGTCGATCGGCCCGAGCGGTTTTTTCCGCCCCAGCTTCTCGGTGCAGAACTCTTTGTCTTCCCAGGCCTTCAGCGTGCAGAGCACCTGCGCCGCGAAGGCCTCGTGGATCTCGTAGTAGTCGAAGTCCTGCAGCTCGAGGCCGGCGCGGTCGAGCATCCGCGGCATCGCGTAGGCCGGCGCCATCAGCAGGCCTTCGCGCTTGTGGACGTGGTCGACGGCGGCGGTTTGCGCCTCGGTGATGTAGGCGAGGATCGGCAGGTCGTGCTCTTTCGCCCACTCCTCGGAGGCGAGCAGCACGGCCGAGGCGCCGTCGGAGAGCGGGGTCGAGTTGGCCGCGGTCATCGTCCCCTCGGGCCCGCCGAAGACCGGTTTCAGCTTCGCCAGCTTCTCGATGCTCGAGTCGGGGCGCAGGTTCTGGTCGCGGTCGAGCCCGATGTAGGGGGTGATCAGGTC
>JBQCHW010000163.1:0-10269 GCA_051954315.1 Solirubrobacterales bacterium | reverse complement strand
CTGATCGACAACGTCTTGATTCACCAGCCAAGGTCGAATAACGGTCGCGAGACCAGCCCGGACAAAGGAGAAACAGTGCAGAGGCAGATGCTGAAGTCGAAGATCCACCGGGCCACGGTGACCGACTGCGACGTCGACTACATCGGCTCGATCACGATCGACACCGAGCTGATGGCCGGCGCCGACATGATCACCAACGAGCAGGTCCACGTCTGGGACGTCGACAACGGCTCGCGCTTTGTCACCTACGTGATCGACGGCGAGCCAGGCTCGGGGACGATGCAGGTGAACGGCGCTGCCGCCCACCTCGTCGAGCCCGGCCACAAGATCATCGTCGCCTCGTTCGGCGCCTACGACGAGGCTGACCTCGAGCGCTATTCCCCGGTCGTCGTCCACGTCGACGACGACAACAAGGCGATTGCCGTCGACAGCCACCCGGAGGTGCTTCTCAAATGAGCTCTGGAGCCCGATCCCACACCGCACCCGAGACCGCCGGCAGGGAGCAGCGCCGACCGGTCAGCCTGCCGCGCCTCGACGAGATGAAGGCAAACGGCGAACCGATCGTCATGGTCACCGCCTACGACTACCCCTCGGCGACCGTCGCCGAGGCGGCCGAAGTCGACATCGTCCTGGTCGGCGACTCCGCCGCCAACGTCGTCCTCGGCTACCCGGACACCAAGCTGGTGACGATGGAGGAGATGGTCGTCCTCGGCAAAGCCGTGCGCCGCGGCCTGAAGACGCCGCTGATGGTCGGCGACATGCCGATGGGCAGCTACGAGGCCTCCAACGAGGAAGCGATCCGCAACGCCCAGCGCCTGGTCAAGGAGACCGGCTGCCAGGTGGTCAAGCTCGAGGCCGGCGGCGTCATCGTCGAGCGCGCCCGGGCGATCGTCCAGTCCGGCATCCCGGTGATGGGCCACGTCGGCCTCACCCCGCAGACCGCCACCGCGATCGGCGGCTACAAAGCCCAGGGCAAGAACGCCAAGAGCGCGATCAAGCTGCTCGAGGACTGCCTCGCCCTGCAGTCGGTCGGCTGCTTTGCGATCGTGATCGAGGCGGTCCCCTCGGCGATCACCGACGAGATCGCCAAGAAGCTCGAGGTGCCGACGATCGGCATCGGCGCCGGCCCCGGCACCTCAGGCCAGGTCCTCGTCTTCCACGACCTGCTCGGCATCACCACCGGCCACATGGCGAAATTCGTCAAACGCTACGCCGACGTCCACGAGACTATGGTCGCCGCCGTCGAGCAATACCGCGACGAGGTCCGCCGCCGCCACTTCCCCGAGCCCGAGCACGTCTACAGCGTCGAGCCCGCCGAGCTCGACGAGTTCCGCCGCTACCTCAGCGAAGAGAGCCTGGCCAGCGCCAAAGGCTGGGAGTGGGAGCCGCTGCCCTAGGAGAAGAAATCGGCGAGTAGTTTGCCGATTTCGGCCAGTTGTTCGTCGCCTCTGCAGCTGTGCTCGAGGCAGAGGGCAGTTTCGAACCTCGGCCCTGCCAGCGAGACCTCGCCGCTGCCCGGCAGTTCAACCGTGAGGTCGCCTGTCCAACTGAATTGGTCAGCTGACTCTTGCTGGAAGGTTGCAGTTCCAGTGAAAGGCGAAGGCGGGGTCACGGTGGCGGAACGGGGAGGCTCACCGAACTCCATGGCGGCGGCGTCCTCGCTGATCGCGCTCTGCGAACTCACGACGACCATTTCCCCACGAACCCGCGTCAGCGAAGCGGCGAAGACGAGATTGGTTCGCGACTTCGTCATGGGAAGAGAAATAGCCATGAAGGAGAGGTTGCCGCTGCGGCCTCTAGCCACTCCGGCTCCGAGCCACTCGCTGCGGGCGCTGCTGGCACGAGCGGAGGGTCGCTGACCACACTTGCCACCTGCTCTTCGGACGATTTTGCCACGCACATGGTGGGATTCAGCACGGGTGTAGTCGCGTTCCCCCCTAATCCTGATCCAGCCGACGAAGACGCCTTTTCGGATCAGCGTGTGAGGGCTGCGGCAGTCGTTCTGCGGCCCGCGGCGGAAGCGCCTGTGCTCATGAAAACGGAGGGAGATACCGCCCACTCCGGGTAGCCGGGCGTCGATACGGTCCCCTTCCAGCCTGCTTCCGAACAAGTAGTAGGCGACGGAGGCGCCGCCTTTCTTTGCCGTGACAGTTACATCTTCGCTCGACGCGGAAATGGCGAGGCGGTAGCCGTGGGAGCCGGCAAGGTGAACTTCGGCAGCGCCCTTTCCGGAGGCAGGGAGCGCCAACAAGGCAGCGGTCGCTAACAAGAGAGGCAGCAGCCTGCCCTTCGGCTTCATCGCCGCAGAGTATTCGAAGCCCTTGCGGCCCGGGCGTCCGCGCGTTGGAAGCAGGCCTGGCGGGGGTTGAAGGCGCTGACGCGGCAGAGGACGACGTGGAAGTGGGGGCCGGTGAGGGGGAGGAGGCCGCTGCCGAGGAGGCGGACGCCGAGGGAGCCGGTCCAGGTTGCGGGCCTGCCGGCGTCGGCGGCCTTGTAGTGGGCGCGGCCGCTGAAGGGGGCGCCGAGGCCGAGGTGGGCGGTGGTGGGGTCGACGCCGCGGCGGCTGATCCGGATCTTCCCGGGGGCGGCGAACTGCATCGCCGACCGGAACACGCGCACCCGCCCGACCTTTTCTTGCAAGGAGGCGGTGACGATCGAGTACAGGTCCTTGCGAGGGATCGGGATGCCGCGGGGCGGTTCGACGCTGATCGCGGTGAAGCGGGTGAGGGCGCCGCCAGCGCGCGAGCGGGCGGAGAGCAGGGTGAGGTTGAAGCCGAACGGGTTGGCGCTGGCGCTACTGCTGACGGCAACCGCGGGGCGGGCGCGCTGCCGGTGCTTGCGGACCGGGACGAGGCGGCAGACCTGCCGGTAGGAGCGGCGGACCTCGCCGCGGAGCTTGCCGACGGCGAGCCGGGTGTAGCCGTTCTGGCCCTCGAATTCGATCGTGCCGCGGAAGCGGCCGACCTCGCGCTGCGGATCGCGGCCGCGGCAGACGGTGCGGTTGCGCCGAGGCTTCGCTTGCTTATGTGAGGCCGTCGGGAAGGGGCGTCGCTTGCCGTGGAAGCGCAGGGAGACCTTGCCGAAACGCCCGAAGTCAGCCTTCACCTGATGGCGACTGATCTTGCCGCGGGTCGTGTAGGAGGCGAGCTGGCCTCCTTTGCTGACGGTGAGGGTGACCCGATGGTGCCCAAGCGTGTCGACCGTCACCGCGTAGACGCGCGTCCCGGCGCCCGACATCGTCAGGTGCAGGCTGCGCGGACGCACTTCATCGCCCGGCCGCGCGACGGCGCCAGCCGGCAGCAGCAGGAGGGAGATCGCGATCGCGACCCCGATCGAGGAACCGGTGGCACGCCTGGCGCGCTGCAGACGCGCACTTGCACTCATAGACCTAGAGCGTTCGCGTTTCCTCCCGCGTTTCCTTTCCCTGCAAGCGGCGAACTACGATGGGTGCGGATGCCGATCTACGAGTTCGAGTGCGAGGGGTGCGGGGAGCGGTTCGAGGAGCTGGTCGCGGCGGGCGCCGTGGCGGCCTGTCCTGCCTGCGGGTCGGAGCGCACGCGGCGGCTGCTCTCGAACGTGGCGCCGCCGGGGCGGCAGCCGCGAGGGGCGAAGGTGCGCTCGAACGAATCGCAGCGGCGGGAGCGGGAGGCGGCGCGCCAGGACCGGCTCTCGGAGTCGCGCAAGCGGCGGGCGCTGGGGGAGAAGCCGTGAGCGCGGACGCCGCGGAGCGGCGGGAGCAGCTGGTCGAGCTCTACAAGGAGGTCCAGCGCTGCGAGAAATGCCCGCTGCACGAGACCCGCACCAAGGTCGTCTTCGGGGCCGGCAACGCCGACGCCGACGTGATGTTCGTCGGCGAGGCGCCGGGCGCCGAAGAGGACCGCCAGGGCTTGCCGTTCGTCGGCCGCGCCGGCCAGCTGCTGAACCAGCTGCTCGAGGAGATCGGGCTCTCCCGCGAGGAGGTCTTCATCGCCAACGTCCTCAAGAATCGCCCGCCCGGGAACCGCGACCCGCAGCCGCAGGAGATCCAGGCGTGCGAGCCGTGGCTCTGGCGGCAGGTGGCGCTGATCGAGCCGCGGGTCGTCTGCACCCTCGGCAACTTCTCGACCAAGCTTCTCAGCGGCAGCCCGACCGGGATCACCAAGGTCCGCGGCACCCCGCAGGTGCACGAGCTCGGGGGCCGCATGGTCTACCTGCTGCCGCTCTTCCATCCCGCCGCCGCCCTGCGCACGCCGGCGGTGAAGGAGACGCTGCGGGCCGACTTCGCGACGATCCCGGAGCTGCTGCAGCGGCCGCTGCCCGACCCGACTCCCAGCGCCGAGGAAATCGCCGAAGCCGAGGAAGAAGGCGGCACGACCCCGCCGCCGCCCAGCGACCAGCTCGGGTTCTTCGGATGAGCGCGGAGACCGGCAGCGATGTGGTCGAGTCGGGCTCGGCCGCGGAGACCGAAGCGCTCGGCGCTCGCATCGCCGAGCGCCTGCGGCCCGGCGACGTCGTCCTCCTCTCCGGCGACCTCGGCTCCGGCAAGACGACGCTGATCCGCGGCGCCTGCCGCGCCCTCGGTGTCACCGCGCCGGTCACCTCGCCCACCTTCACGATCGGCCAGCGCTACGAGGGCGGCCGGATGCCGGTCTCCCATCTCGACCTCTACCGGCTCGAGAGCCTCGAGGACGAGGACCCGGCCCTGCTCGACGACTACCTGCGCCCCGACGCCGTCGCCTTCGTCGAGTGGCCGGGTGCGGGGGAGGGCTGGCTGGGCCGGCCGGCCCTGGAGGTGCGGCTGGCCCACGTCGACGAGCAGAGCCGCCGAATAGAAGTCCAGTGGGAGAGCGCACCCCGTCCCTCTTGACCGTGTTCGGGTAGAGGCGAGCCCAACTTGTAGCATCGACGCTCGGAATTTCGACGCAGAAAGGCAGGACATGAAGGGATTGAAGACGCTGATGGCAGTGGCGCTGGTGACCGGGCTGCTGGCCGTAGTGGCGCCCGCCGGCGCAAGCGCGGCCGCCTACAAACACTACGTCGGCTGCGGGGTCTCCAAGAACGCCAAGCCCGCCCACTCCTGCCCGAAAAAGGCGAAGAAGGGAGCTTTCTTCAAAAGCCTGAACGGCGAAGTCGCCTACACGGTCTGCGTCAAGTTCCCGAGCGGGAAAAACCTCTGCGCCCAGGCCCAGAAAGCCGAACAGGGGACGCTCTACGTCAACAAGATCACCTCGACGATCGTCGGCCGCCACGTTGTCAGCTGGTACGTGAAAGGCCAGAAAGTCGGGTCCTGGGCGTTCAAGGTCACGGGGTAGCGCGCCGCTGATCGTCGTCGGCTTCGACACCGCGACGGTCGACACCGTCGCCTGCGCCTGGCGCGACGGCGAGGTCCTGCACGAGTCGCAGCTGGGGCTGTCCCCGCAAGGGAGGCCCCGGCACGCGACCGGGCTGCTGGAGGAGGTCGAGCGGGCTGCCGCCGCCGCTGGCGGCTGGGACCGGGTCGACCTGCTCGCGGTCGGGCTCGGCCCCGGCACCTTCACCGGGATCCGGGTCGGGATCGCCACCGCCCGCGGCCTCTCGGTGAGTTTGGGACTGCCGGCGCGCGGCGTCTGCACCCTCGACGCGCTCGGTCGCGGGATCCAGGAGGAAGACAGCGGTTCGGCGCTGGCCGTGCTCGACGGCTGGCGGGGCGAGGTCTTCGCCGCACTCTACGGCGCTGGTGGGGAGCGGCTGTGGGAGCCCGCCGTGCTCCGGCCGGAGGAGCTGGCCGAGCGGATCTCTTCACTCGACGAGACGCCCTTGGTGGCTGGTTCCGGGGCGGTACGATTCCGCAAAGAGCTGACTCGCGACGGTGTCCGCATTGCGGACGATTCCGACCCCGTCCATCGAGTCGCGGCGCGGCACGTGTGTGCTCTCGCGGCGGCGTCGGCGGCCGAGGGGAGCGAGGAGCTCGCCCCGATCTACCTCAGACCCCCCGACGCGGAGAGGTGGCGTGAGCGAGACGCTTCACAAAGAGCCAAGTGAGCTGACCCAGGAGGTCGAGGTCCGCAGGCTCGCCTACAGCGACCTGCCGGCCGTGATCTCGATCGAGCGGCGCTCCTTTCCGACCCCGTGGTCGCTGGCAATGTTCGTGCTCGAGCTCTCGAAGCCGTCGGGGATCTGCCTTGCTGCCTGCGCCGGCGGCGAGCTGCTCGGCTACGTGGTTTGCTCGCGCTACGACCAGGTCTGGCACCTGATGAACATCGCCGTCGCCCCAGAGCGCCGCGGCGGTGGCGTGGCGGGCCAGCTGATGAAGAGGTTGATCGCCGAGGCGCAGGGGGACCTGCCGTTCACGCTCGAGGTCCGCGTCTCCAACCACCGGGCGATCGGGATGTACGAACGCTTCGGCTTCCGCTCCGCCGGGGTGCGTCCGCGCTACTACCACGACAACGGCGAGGACGCCCTGATCATGTGGTTGGACTAGGAGTCGGCCGATGACGAACGACGGCCTGCTGCTGGCGATCGAGACCTCCTGCGACGACACCTGCGCGGCCGTCCTCGATGGCCGGCGCATCCTCAGCAACGTGATCTCCTCGCAGGCGAAAGCGCACGAGGGGTTCGGCGGTGTCGTCCCCGAGGTCGCCGCCCGCCACCACCTGGAGCTGGTCGAGCCGGTGATCGAGGCGGCATTGGCCGAGGCGGGGTTGACGCTGGATGAGATCGAGGCGGTCGCCGCCACGGTTGGGCCGGGACTGATCGGGGCGCTGCTGGTCGGGATCAGCGCCGCCAAGGGGATCGCCGCCGCCCGCCGGCTGCCGTTCATCCCGGTCGACCACCTGCAGGGACACGTCGCCGCCAACTTCCTCGAGCCCGAGCCGCTGGAGCCGCCCTTCCTCTGCCTGATCGCCAGCGGCGGCCACACGATGCTCTGCGGGGTCCGCGACCACCAGGGCTACGAGCTGCTCGGGCAGACCCTCGACGACGCCGCCGGCGAGGCCTTCGACAAGTCCGCGCGCCTGCTCGGCCTCGGCTACCCGGGTGGGCCGCTGATCCAGAAGGAGGCCGAAGGCGGGGACCCGGAGGCGTTCGAGATGCCGGTGGCGATGGCCCGGGGCCCCGGTCTCGACTTCAGCTTCAGCGGCCTCAAGACCGCGGTCCTCTACCGCTGCCGAGAGCTCGGGCCCGAGGGCGTCGAGGAGCGCAAGGCCGACGTCGCCGCCTCCTTCCAGGCCGCGGTGGTCGAGCAGTTGCGGACGAAGCTGAAACGGGCGCTGAAGGGCGGCGAGTGGGGGGCGGTCGCGCTCGGCGGCGGCGTCGCCGCCAACGGGCCCCTGCGCGAAGCGGTGGCGGCCCTCTGCGAGGAGATGGGCCTGCGCCTGAAGCTGGTCCCGATCGCCCTCTGTACCGACAACGCCGCGATGATCGGGGCGGCGGCGCGCTACGCGCAGCCGGTCGCCTACCCGGACTACCTCGGCTACGACGCCTTCGCCTCGGGCGAAAAGACCGCCGCGGTCGCCCACTAGCGCCGTGGCCGACGTCGTCGTCTACTCCCGTCCGGGCTGCCACCTCTGCGAGGAAGCGGTCGAGCAGATCGTCGCCTTCCACGAGCAGGGATACCGCTTCAACCTGCACGAGATCGACATCGAGAGCAACGACCTGCTGCTGCGGCGCTACCTCGAGCGGATCCCGGTGGTCGAGATCGATGGGCTCGAGGTCTCCGAGCTGGTTCTCGACGCCGCCGCCGTCAAAGCCAGGCTCGATACTGTGGGGGCATGGTCGAGTTGATCGAGGAGTTCGACGCCGCGGATGCCTTCCCGGTCGAAGGCGAGCGGCTTTCGCTGGGCGTCGCGGCGCGGCTCTCGCGCTACCTGCAGGTGCTGACGCAGGCGCGGAAGATGGGGCGGGAGACGATCTCCTCGCAGGAGCTCTCCGAGTACACCCACATCAACCCGACCCAGATCCGCCGCGACCTCTCCGGCTTCGGCAAGTTTGGCAAGCGCGGGGTCGGCTACAACGTCGACTCGCTGGTCTCGGAGATCCGCAAGATCCTCCGCACCTCCGGCCAGCACAACATCGCCCTCTTCGGCGCCGGGAACCTCGGCCAGGCGATCGCGACCTCGTCGATCTTCGCCGACCACGGCTTCCAGGTGGTGGCGGTCTTCGACAGCGACCCGGGCGTCGTCGGCAAGCCGATCGGCGACCTGCAGGTGCGTGACATCGGCGACCTGCCGAGCGTGGTCGCCGAGGAGGAGATCGTCGTCGGGGTCCTCGCGGTGCCCGCCGACGCCGCCCAGGACGTCGCCGACCGGCTGGTCAAAGCCGGCGTCAAGATCATCTTCAACTACTCCGAGCAGCTGCTGCAGGTGCCGCCCGAGGTGACCGTCCACACCTCCAGCCCCGCCGTCGACCTGCTCTACGCGCTCTACTTCTATCTGGCCTAGGGCCGCTCGATCTTGGCTCTCGACCTCGATCTCGCCCGCGAGAAGTTCGAGTCCTCGCAGGACTTCACGATCGGCCTTGAGGAGGAGTTCGCGATCGTCAACCCGCAGACGCTGGAGCTCGAGCACCGCTTCGAGGACGTGATCGCCGCCTGTCAGCGCGACGAGGTGCTGGCGGAGGCGGCGGCGGGGGAGCTGATCGCCTCGGAGGTCGAGATCCGCTCGGGTCGGTCGGAGACGTTTGCCGAGGCGGTGGAGCGCCAGCGCGATCGGCGGGAGCGGCTGTTCGACCTGGTCGGCGGGATGGGCTTGGGGCTGGCGGCGATGGGGACGCATCCCTGGGCCAACTACCTCGACCAGCGGATCATCGACACCCCGCACTACAACCGGCTCCGCAACGAACTCGGCTGGGTCGCGCAGCGCAACAACACCTGGAGCCTGCACCTGCACATGGGCGTTCGGGGGGCCGATCGGGCGATCGCCGTCTGCGACCGGCTGCGGGAGCTGCTGCCGCTGCTGCTGGCGGTCTCGGCCAACTCGCCCTTCCTCGACCGCCGCGATTCCGGCCTGCACAGCGTCCGCACCGAGATCTTCACCCGCACCTTCCCGCGCTGCGGCGTCCCCTCGCCGTTCGGCGACTGGGCGACCTACGCCGGCTTCGTCGACACGCTCGAGCGGCTCGGCTCGGTGGTCGAGTCGACGCAGCTGTGGTGGAGCGTGCGGCCGCACCACAGCTTCGGCACCGTCGAGGTGCGGATCTGCGACGCTCAGACGCGCGGCGACGAGGCCTTTGCCCTCTCGGCGCTGATCGCCGCCTGCATCGCCCAGTCCGCGCTCGATTACGACGAGCACGGTTACGAGGGGAAGGGGGCGCCGCTGGCCGATCGCGAGATCGAGGAGAACCTCTGGCGGGCGATCCGCTACGGCGCCGGCGGGCGGATGATCGACTTCCGCCGCGGCGAGGAGGTGCCGACGCGGGCGCTGCTCGACCAGGTGCTGGTCTGGACCGAGCCGGCGCGGTCGCAGCTGGGGCTCGATCCGGCCCTGCCGGAGCGAAACGGGGCCCAGCGGGCGCGCGAGGCGCTCGACAGCGGCGTCTCGATCGAGGACATCTACCGCGACGCGGTGGCGGAGACGCGCCGCACCTACGCGGGCGCCGCGCAAGCTCGGCAGTCGGCGTAACCGAGTGCCAGCGCACGGGTAATCAGGCTCCCAGAGCGGGTCTAGGCGCGGTGTCGCCGCCTTCGTCTATAGACTCCCGCGCCGCCAAAACCACCGGAGGATTAAGAACTTGACCGACTTTCTGACCGAATACGGCGTTGTTGTCGCGCTCGTCTGCGCAGGCGCCGCCGTTCTCTACGGACTTCTCGTCACCCAGCGCCTGCTGGCGAAGCCCGCGGGCAACGACCGCATGCGCGAAATCTCAGGCGCCGTCCAGGAGGGGGCCCAGGCCTACCTCAGCCGCCAGTACACGATCATCGCCGCCCTGGCGGTGCCGATCGCGGTGCTGCTGCTGGTCCTCCAGGACTACAAGACCGCGATCGGGTTCCTGATCGGCGCGACCCTTTCCGGCGCCACCGGCTTCATCGGGATGAACCTCTCGGTGCGGGCCAACTCGCGCGTGGCCGAGGCGGCCCGCGGCGGCGTGCCGCCGGCGCTCGACGTCGCCTTCAAAGGCGGCTCGGTCACCGGCCTGCTGGTGGTCGGTTTGGCGCTGCTCGGCGTCGCCGGCTACTACGGGACCCTGGTCCTCACCGGCAGCAGCGACAAGGAGGCCGTCGACGCGCTGATCGGCCTCGGCTTCGGTGGCTCGCTGATCTCGGTCTTCGCCCGTCTTGGCGGCGGCATCTTCACCAAGGCCGCCGATGTCGGCGCC
>JBQCHW010000162.1:0-4153 GCA_051954315.1 Solirubrobacterales bacterium | reverse complement strand
TCGCTTTCCGTCCCGCTCGACCTCGAACCGTTCGGAGAAGAACCTGCGCGTGGTTCTGAAAGTCATCGCGTCGAAGAGCATCAGGCCGCCGGGCGCGAGGTTCCGGCGCATGCCGGCGAGCGTTGCCTCGAGTTCCTCCTGGGAGAGCAGGTAGACGAACGGCGTGTTGACCGCCCAGATCAGGTCGAACTCCCCCAGCACCGGCAGCTCGCGCATATCCGCCACCACCAGCTCCGCCCGGTCCCCGACTTTGGCCCGCGCGGCCTCGATCATCGCCGCCGAGATGTCGCAGCCGGTGACCTGCCAGCCGCGATCGAGCAGCGGGATGAAGCTGAAGCCGGTGCCGCAGGCGACGTCGAGCATCCGGTTCCCCCGCAGGCCTTCTTCTCCGGCCTTGGCGAGCAGGGTCGCGGTCCAGGTCTCGTACTTGTAGCCGAACCCGAGGGTGAAGGCGTCGTACGACGGCGCCAGGACTTCGTAGGCCTCTCTGGTCGCGTCCCCTCCCTGCCAGGCTGCGGTCACGTTAAGGAACTTATTCGACCCGCTCGGCTCCGGCGTAGACGTTGACCGAGCCGCGACGGGCGAAGCCGGCGAGGGTGAGGCCGCGGTCGGCGGCGAGCTCGATCGCCAGCGAGCTCGGGGCGCCGACCCCGACCAGGACCGGGCAGCCGGCGACGGCGGCCTTCTGCACCAGCTCGAAGGAGAGGCGGCCGCTGACGCAGAGCAGGCGCTCGTGCAGCGGGACCCAGCCGTTGCGCAGGGAGGCGCCGACGACCTTGTCCATGGCGTTGTGGCGGCCGACGTCCTCGCGGGCGAGCAGCAGCTCGCCGGAGGCGTCGAAGAGGCCGGTCGCATGGAGGCCGCCGGTGCGCTCGAAGCCGGGCTGGGCGAGGCGCTCGGGCAGGTCGGCCAGGAGCGAGCGCGGGACGCGCGGGCCCGGCGGCAGCGGCGCGCTCGCCACCGCCACCTCCTCCAGCGCCCCCTTGCCGCAGACCCCGCAGGAGGAGGTCGTGTAGAAGCGGCGGGCGCCAGGGTCGCGGGCGAGCGGCCCGGCGACCTCGACGACGTTGGCGGCAAGGTCCTCACTGGGGCCGGCGGCGCGCGGCTCGTCGATCAGGCCCTCGCCGTAGAGGAAGCCGAGCGCCAGCTCCTCGTCGTCGCCCGGCGTCCGCATCGTCACGCTCAGCGGCTCGCCGTCGACCCGGATCTCCAGTGGCTCCTCGACCGCGACCAGGGCGCGGGAGCCGTCGCGCTCGATCTCGCGGTAGAGCCGCGAGCCCTCGATCAGCTCGGGCGCGTCCTCGGGGTGTCCGTGAGCCGACACCTGCGGTTTCGCGCTACCCCTCGCGGGTACGGACGAAACGTGTCGAACAAGAAGCTGGCTGCCGGCCTCGTCCCTTCGCTCTGGGCTGCTGCGGCCTTGCTGTTCACGACTTCCCTGATCGCCGAGGTCGCCGCCGAGCCGACCGCCGTCCCCGGCGTCACCTCCAGCGTCTGGACCCCGATCACCTCGGTCACCGCGCTCTTCTTCGGCGTCGACTCGCTCCACGGCAGCTTCGACCTCCCCTCGGTCCTCTTCGGCCTAGGAGTCATTGTCCTCGTCTCCGTGCTCGTCGGCAGCGTGGCGACCGCGTTCCTCGTCTACTGCCTCGGCCCGAACCCCCACCCAGCTGCCGCCGCCCTCCTCGGGGCCGCCCTCGGCCTAGCCGCCGAGATCCTCCTCATCAACCTCCTCTGCAACTGGCTGCAATCGGACAACGGCATCTACACCTCCTTGCCGAGCTGGGGATGGTTCCCGGCCTGGATCTTCTGGGGCGCAACCCTCGGCCTCGCGGTGGCGCGGCCATGAAGCCGATCGACACCCGCAACAACTTCTTCGACGTCTGGGACGTCTACTGGCCGATCGCGCTGGCGGTCTTCCTCATCGTCCTCGGCGCCGTCGTCTTCCTCGGCCTTCGCTACCGCTCGCGCTCGCGCGAGATCCCGCGCGGCCGGGACGAGAGCACTCCGCTCGAGGTCGGCTACGCCGTCGCCCTCGCCTGCGTCGCCGCCTTTCTCGTCTTCCTCACCTTCAGCCGCATGCCTGGCAGCGAGGACGCGAACGCGACCGGCAAGCCGGTCGACATCCGGGTGACCGCGGCGCGCTGGAACTGGCGCTTCGAATATCCCGAGCTCGGCTTCGTCGAACAGGGGACCCGGCGGCACGTCCCGGTCCTCCGCGTCCCGGTCGACACGGAGGTCGAATTCACCGGCTCCTCGCTCGACGTCATCCACTCCTTCTTCGTCCCCGAAGAGCGGTTCAAGCGCGACGTCTTCCCCGGGCAGCAGACGCGCTGGGAGATGGTCTTCGACAATCCCGGCAACCACGTCGGCGGCGGCGAGTGCGCCGAGTTCTGCGGGCTCGAACACAGCAACATGAACTTCGACGTCCTGGTGATGCCGAAGGCCGATTTCGCCCGCTGGGCGCGGGGGACGTCATGACCGCGCTGCTCTCCAGCACCGACCACAAGCGGATCGGGCTGCTGACCACCGTCACCGCCTTCTGCTTCTTCCTCGTCGGCGGCGCCCTGGCGCTGACGATGCGGGCCGAGCTGCAGAAGCCGGGGCTGCAGTTCCTCACCGAGCACACCTACAACGAGCTCTTCACGATGCACGGCTCGACGATGTTCTACCTCTTCGCGGCGCCGGTGGTGCTTGGCGTCGGGCTCTACTTCGTGCCGCTGCAGATCGGCGCCGCGCGCCTGCTCTGGCCGCGGACGGCGCTGCTCGGCTACTGGCTGTTTGCCGCCGGGGGCTTGCTGATGTACGCGGGCTTCCTCACCCAGCAGGGCGCCGCCAGCTTCGGCTGGACCGCCTACTTCCCGCTCTCAGACGCCAACGCGACGCCGGGGGTCGGGGTCGACTTCTGGGTCCTGGCGGTGATCATGGCGACGACCGGCGTGCTGCTGCAGTCGGTCTCGCTGCTGGGGACGATCGTGCGCCTGCGGGCGCCGGGGATGACGATGCTGCGGATGCCGCTCTTCACCTGGAGCGAGCTGGTGACCGCCTTCATGGTGATCACCGGCTTCCCGGTTCTGATCGTGACGATGGCACTGCTGCAGATGGACCGCGAGGGGGTCGGCATCTTCTCCTCCTCGCCGCAGGGCTCGGTCACCTACCAGCACCTCTTCTGGTTCTACGGCCACCCGGTCGTCTACGTCGTCTTCTTCCCGCTGGTCGGGGTGGTCGGCGAGATCATCGCCACCTTCTCCCAGCGGCGCTTCTTCGGCTTCCGGGTGACGATCCTCTCGCTGATCGCCTTCTCGGCGATCTCGATGGCGGTCTGGGGCCACCACATGTTCGCGACGAACCAGGTCTCCAACCGCTACTTCTCGCTGACCTCGACGATCCTGCTGGTGCCGGCCGGGGTCGAGTACTTCGGCTTCCTGGCGACGATGGCCGGCGGGCGGATCC
Source organism: Solirubrobacterales bacterium (assembly GCA_051954315.1). Classification (GTDB taxonomy): domain Bacteria; phylum Actinomycetota; class Thermoleophilia; order Solirubrobacterales; family 70-9; genus VAYN01. Next base: position 700 of record JBQCHW010000162.1, on the reverse strand, counting down.
GCTTCGCCTCGCCGATGCTGTTCGCGATGGGGTTCGTGCTGCTGTTCCTGATCGGCGGCCTCACCGGCATCATGGTCGCCTCGCCGCCGCTCGACTACCACGTGCACGACACCTACTTCGTCGTCGCCCACTTCCACTACACGCTGTTCGGCGGCACCGTGTTCGGCCTCTTCGCGGCGATCCACTACTGGTTCCCCAAGGTGACGGGACGGCTGCTTAGCGAGCGGCTGGCCAAGGCGACGTTCGGGCTGCTGTTCGTCGGCGCCCTGGTCACCTTCATCCCGATGTTCATCCTCGGCAGCGAGGGGATGACGCGACGAGTCGCCGACTACCTGCCGCTGCACGACTGGTCGACGCTGAACACGATCTCGACCGTCGGCGCCTTCACGATCGCCTTGGGCGTCCTGGTGTTCCTGGTCAACCTGATGCGGTCGCTGCGGGTGGGCGAGTTGGTTGGGCCCGATCCTTGGGAAGGGCAGACGCTCGAGTGGGCGACGACCTCACCGCCGCCAAGGCACAACTTCGCGGCGCTGCCGCCGGTGCGGTCGCACACGCCGTTGTTCGATCTGCGGGAGGAAGGGCAGGATCCGCTCGAGGAGTTGGGGCTGCGTCGTTTGGACCCATAACCCACCCCAAAAAAGTCGGGCACCAGTTGTAAAGACCCGCTGGAGGGGGTGGGGGGTGCGGGGGGCGGCAAAAC
>JBQCHW010000161.1:0-6343 GCA_051954315.1 Solirubrobacterales bacterium | reverse complement strand
CGAGCGCCAGGTGTTCGGGGAAGTCCTCGTACTCCATCGAGAACCAGCGGCTGATCGCGGCGTCGTAGCGCGCGGTCTGGGCGAACGCCTCGTTCGCCAGCCAGTGGCGGGTGGCGGCGGAGATCTCGCCCTCGCCCTCCTCGAGCTCGGCCAGCACCGCGTCGTAGGACTCCGGTTTGACGACGACGGCGACGCTCTCGTGGTTCTTCGCCGCGGCGCGGATCATCGTCGGCCCGCCGATGTCGATGTTCTTGATGGCGACGTCGTGGGCTACGTCGGGCCCGGCGATCGTCTCCTCGAACGGGTAGAGGTTGACGCAGACGACGTCGATCGGCTCGATTCCCTCGCGCTCCAGCGTCGCCATGTGCTCCGGGTCGCCGCGCCGGGCCAGCAGCGCCGCGTGCAGCCGCGGGTGCAGCGTCTTCACCCGGCCGCCGAGGATCTCTTCCTGCCCCGTGAACTCGGAGACGTCGGTCACCTCGAGCCCCGCCTCCCGCAGCGCCGTCGCGGTGCCGCCGGTGGAGAGGATCTCGACCCCGAGCGCCGCCAGCCCCTTGGCGAAGTCGGCGACGCCGGTCTTGTCGGAGACCGAGATCAGCGCCCGGCGCACCCGCACCTGGCCGTTGTCCAGGGTCTCGGCAGAGCTGTCGGTGGCTGGCTCAGTCATCACGGGGAGCGATCGCGACGGTCCGCGGGTCGCTCGGGTCGATCCTAACCCGGCCTTCCGCGATCATGCGGATCGCCTCCGGATAGAGCTGGTGCTCGACCGCGTGCACCGCCGCCTCGAGCTCCTCCCGCGAGACCCCCGCCGGCACCGGCAGCTCGCGCTGGGCGATCACCGGCCCGGTGTCGACGCCCTCGTCGACGAAGTGGACGGTGACCCCGGTCGTCTCGACCCCCGCCGCCAGCGCCTGCCCGATCGCGTCGAGGCCGGGGAACGAGGGCAGCAGGGCGGGATGGATGTTGATGATCCGATTGCGGAAGCGCTCGACGAAGGGCGGGCTCAGCAGCTGCATGTAGCCGGCGAGGACGACGAGGTCGGGCTGCCGGGACTCGATCCAGTCGCCCATCGCCGCGTCGCGCGCCGAGCGGTCCGGATAGTCGCCGGCCGGGAACACCCTGGTCTCGACGCCAACGCCGCGCCCGCGCTGCAACGCGCCCGCCGCCGGCTTGTCCGAGCCCACCCCGACCACCTCGACCCCCTCGCGCCCGTGCAGCTTGTCGAGGATCGCCTGGAGGTTGGTGCCGCTGCCCGAGGCGAGGACGACGATCCGGAACGAGCTCACCGCCGCATCTTCGCGTATGCAAGCGGTTTAGGTGCTTCTAGATTGCGCAAATCCGACTAAAGTGGCCGCAGGTCGTCTCGTCCAAACCAGCAAGGGAGAGCATTCGATGGTTGTAGGCAGGCTTCGGGCGAGGACGGCTCTCGTCGTCACCGCGTTCGTCCTCGGCGTCTTGCTCCTCTTCAGCGCCGCCGCGCGGGCTGACGCCCCCGCCAATGACGACTTCGCCGACGCCACCGCACTCGCCGCGCACCCCGGCTTCGTCAACGGCAGCAACCTAGGCGCCACCAAGGAGGCAGAAGAGCCCGACCACGCCGGCAACCCCGGCGGCCACTCGGTCTGGTTCGCCTGGACCCCGGAAAGCACCACTTCGGTCGGGATCAAGGGAGCCGGCTGCTTCAGCAACAAGATCATCCCGCTGATCGCCGTCTACACCGGCCCTTCGCTGGGCTCGCTCACCCCGGTCGCCTCCAACGCCAGCCCGTTCATCCCGAACTGCTTCAGCGAAACCCCGCAGGCGGAATTCGAAGCCCTGGCCGGGACCACCTACTGGATCGCGGTGGACGGTCGCGATGGCGAAGAAGGCAACTTCGAACTCGAATTCAGCGGCCCGCCCGCCAACGACGACTTCGCCGACGCCGCCGTCATCCCCGCCGAACCGCAGAGCGCCTTCAGCACCACCCGGCTCGCAACCAAGGAGGCCGGAGAGCCCGACCACGCCGGCAACCCCGGCGGCCACTCGGTCTGGTACTCGTGGACGCCGGCGGCGAGCGGGCCGATGCGGATCTACACCTGCTCCTCGTTCACCAACACCGACACGGTGCTCGCGGTCTACACCGGCGCCGAACTCGGCGACCTCACCGAGGTGGCCGGCAACGACGAAGCCGCGGGGCCGCTGGCGACGTTCCCGGGCTGCGCCGCCGCCAACAGCGAAGTGGTGATCGACGCGGTTGCCGGGACGACCTACCGGATCGCGATCGACGGGGCCGACGGCAGGGTCGGCAGGTTCAACCTCAACTTCCAGGGCCGCCCGGCGAACGACGACTTCGCCGCCGCGCAGGCGCTCACCGCCGGCCCCTTCACCCTCGGATACGCCGAAGCCAGCACCCTCTTCGCAACCAAGCAGGCGGGCGAGCCCAACCACGCCGGCAACCCCGGCGGCCACTCGGTCTGGTTCTCCTGGACCGCGCCGAAGAGCGGCTCCACGCGGATCTCCACCTGCGGGGTCGAGGGCGAGATGGACACCCTCCTCGCCGTCTACACCGGCTCGGAATTGGCGACCGCGTCGCTGGTGGCCCAGAACGACAACGGCCCCCGCCCGCGCTGCGGCGGCCTCGACAGCGAACTCGACCTCAACGCGGTTGCCGGCACCAGCTACCGGATCGCGGTCGACGGCAAGAACGGCCTCGAGCACAAATTCGCCCTGGAGATCGACGGGCCGTCCGCGAACGACGACTTCGCCCAGGCGCAGGCGCTGCCCGGGTCGCCGAACGTCTCCGTCAGCGGCTCGAACGCCCTCGCCGACAAGGAGCCGGGCGAGCCCAACCACGCCGGCAAGCCCGGGGGGTCCTCGGTCTGGTTCGCCTGGACGGCGCCGGAAACCGGCCCCTTCGTCATCTCCACCTGCCCGTACTTCGAAAACAGCCCCGACACCCTGCTCGCGGTCTACACCGGCAGCTCGCTCTCCGGCCTGACGCCGGTTGCCGCCGGCGACGACTCGCCCTCCGCCTGCCAGGAAGTGGGAAGCGAGGCGACGATCGAAGCCGTGGCCGGGACGACCTACCGGATCGCCGTCGACAGCAAGGGCGAGGGCGGGATCTTCTCGATCGACATCAAAGGCAAGCCGGCCAACGACGACTTCTCCTCCGCGCAGGCGCTCGGCTCCGGCTCGGCGATGGCCGGGGGCTCGACCCGGTTCGCCGACAAGGAGCCGGGCGAGCCGAACCACGCCGGCAACCCCGGCGGCCACTCGCTCTGGTTCTCCTGGACCCCGTCGAAAAGCGGTCCCGTCGACCTCTACGCCTGCGGACAGCGACCCGGGGTCGACACCCTGCTCGCCGTCTACACCGGCTCCGCCGTGAGCGGTTTGACGCCGGTCGCCAGTAACGACGATGTCGCCGCGGTCCCGCAGAACGAAGGCTGCCAGGTCGCCGACGGCAACAGCGAGACGGTCTTCAACGCCGCCGCCGGGACCACTTACCGGATCGCCGTCGACACCAAGGACAGCGAGGGCCTGTTCACCCTTGGACTGGAAGTGGCGCCCGCCAACGACGATTTCGCCGCTGCCCAGGACATGTACGAATGGATGCCGACTTCGATCTCGGGCATCACGAAGCTGGCTTCGAAGCAGACCGGTGAGCCCGATCACGCCGGCGCCGCCGGCGGCCACTCGCTCTGGTTCTCCTGGAAGGCGCGCAGCGACGGGCCGGTCTCGGTGCAGACCTGCACCCGCAGCGGTGCCTTCGACACGGTCCTCGGCGTCTACACGGGCTCGAGCTTCGGCGGCCTGACCCCGGTGGTCAGCGCCGACGACGGGCAGTCCCGAAAAGGATGCCGGGCCACCGACAGCGCCGCCGAATTCGACGCCGAAGCGGGTACGACCTACAAGATCGCCGTCGACGGCAAGACCGGAGTGGGCGGCTTCCAGCTGATCCTCGAAGGCGCTGCCGCGAACGACGACTTCTCCGACGCCCTCACCCTCGGCGGCCAGCTGCCGGTTGACTGGGAGCTGCAGTCCAACCGCTTTGCCACCGGCCAGGCGGGCGAGCCCGAACACGCCGGCGAGGCCGGCGGATCCTCCGTCTGGTTCAAGTGGACCGCCCCGCGCAGCGGCACCGTCAACATCGACACCTGCGAGAGCGACTTCGACACCCTGCTCGCCGTTTACACGGGCGCCACGCTTGCCGGCCTGACGCCGGTCCAGAGCAACGACGAAGGGCCCGGCAATTGCGCCCCCGGCAGCAGCCTCAGCTTCGGGGCCATTGCCAGCACGACCTACCGGATCGCCGCCGACGGCAAGGGCGGGGCGCAGGGCACCTTCGAGCTGCACATCGAACAGCAGCCGGCCAACGACGACTTCGAGGACGCAACGGTGATTCCGGGCCGACCCGGCTGGTACTGGCCCGGTTCGACCCTGCTGGCGACGAAGCAGACCGGCGAGCCCGACCACCAGGGCGATGCCGGCGGCCACTCGGTCTGGTTCTCCTGGACTCCGGCCAAGAGCTGGGAAATCGAGCTCGACATCTGCTCGGCCAGGCTCCAGCCGCTGGTCGGCGTCTACACCGGGTCGGCACTGACCGGCCTCACCCCGGTCGCCACCAGCGACGAGGGCAGCGGCGAGTGCGTCGAAGGGGGGAGGAGCGTCGGCTTCACCACCGTCCCCGGCACCACCTACCACTTCGCGATCGACGGCGCCGGCGGTGACGCGGGCCACTTCCTGCTGCACCTGCGCGCCCCGCACCTGCTGCCGAACACGCTCAGCGTCGCCACCGCCGGCGACGGCAGCGGCTCGGTCAAGTCGAGCCTCGCCGGGATCGACTGCACCGCCTCCTGCAGCCACGACTTCGAAGAAGGGGCGGCGCTGGTGCTGACGGCGACGCCGGTTGCCGGCTCGACCTTCGCCGGCTGGTCGGGCGGAGGCTGCTCGGGCACGGCGCCCTGCCAGCTCGCCCTCGACGCCGACACGAGCGTCACCGCGGTCTTCGAGCAGGCGAGCGAGGGCGGCGGGACCGGCGGTGGCGACGGCGGCTCCGCGGGAGGCAGCCCGACGCCTCCCGTCACGTCACCCGCGCCTACCCCGCCCGCGAGGAAGCCGCTGCGGTGCAAGCGCGGCTTCAAGAAGAAGCGAGTGCACGGCAAGGCGCGCTGCGTGCGGAAGCACAAGCCGAAGCCGCACAAGAAGCACCGGCTGCATCGCTGAGTAGCCTCCGCCGCAGATGAGCGAGCACGATTTCTGGCAGGCGGTCCTCTACCTGCACCTGCTGGCAATGGCCTTCTTCGTCGGCGGCCAGCTGGTCTTCGGGATCGCGGTGGTGCCGATCCTCCGCGGCGACCCGGACCCCGAGCGGATGCGGATGCGCGGGGTCGCCCGCCGCTTCGGCTACGGCTCGCTGGTCGCCCTTGGCGTCCTCGTCGCCACCGGCTGGGCGATGGCCTCCCACTACGGCCTCTGGGACAGCTCGACCCTGCAGTGGAAGCTCGGCCTGGTGGCCCTCGTCGTTGGCCTCACCCTGCTTCACCTGCGGCTGCCGAAATTGCACGCACTTCAGGGCGCGATCCTGCTCGCCTCGCTGGTGATCGTCTGGCTGGGCTTGGAACTCGCGACGGGAGGCTGATCAGCGGGCGGCCGCGGCGATCGTCTCGAGGGCGAATTTGCCGTCGGCCTCGTCGGGATCGCCGAGCGGGTACTGGCCGGTGAAGCAGGCGTCGCAGTGTTCGCCGGGGTCGCCTTCGATCGCCTCGTAGACGCCGGCGATCGAGAGGTAGGCGAGCGAGTCGGCTTCGAGCTCGTCGGCGATCTCCTCGATCGAGCGGTTGTGGGCGATCATCTCCTCACGGGTCGACATGTCGACGCCGTAGTGGCAGGGGTTGCGGATCGGCGGCGCCGAGATCCGCAGGTGCACCTCGCTGGCGCCGGCGTCGCGCAGCATCCCGACGATCTGTCGGGTGGTGTTGCCGCGGACGATCGAGTCGTCGACGACGACGAGGCGCCGGCCGGCGACGATCTCCGGCAGCGGGTTGAACTTCAGCCGCAGCCCGTGCTTGCGCAGCTCTTGGCCAGGCTGGATGAAGGTGCGGGCGACGTAGCGGTTCTTGATCAGGCCGTCGTCGCGGGGGATGCCGGAGGCGCGGGAGAAGCCGGCGGCGGCCGGGTTGCCCGAGTCCGGGATCGAGATCACCAGGTCGGCCTCGACCGGCGCCTCGCGCCAGAGGATCTCGCCCATCCGCCCGCGCGCCGACTGCAGCAGCGTGCCGTTCATGATCGAGTCCGGGCGCGCGAAGTAGATGTACTCGAAGACGCAGAACGCGCGGCGCGCGCCCTCGACCGCCATCCGCGTCTC
>JBQCHW010000160.1:0-7236 GCA_051954315.1 Solirubrobacterales bacterium | reverse complement strand
GTGCTTCGGCGGCCTGGTCACGGTCGCCGTCCTCGGCCCGGAATCGATGCGGCCCGAGCGCGCGGTGGCCGAGGCCGAAGCGACCCTGCTCGAGGCTCACCGCCAGCTCTCGCGCTTCCTCCCCGACAGCGCCCTCAGCCGACTGAACCGCGACCGCCGGGCGACCGTGCCGGCGCCGCCGCTCCTGATCGAGCTGGCGGCGGCGGCGCGCGAGGCCGGGCGACTGACCGACGGCCTGGTCGATGCGACGCTGCTCCGGCAGATCGAAGTGGCGGGCTACCGGGACTGGATGGGCGGCCGGCCCGCGGCGGTCGAGGAGGCGCCGGAACCGACGCGCCGGGCAGCCGCGCCGAGCTCCGCCCGCGCCTGGCAGGAGATCGCCGTCGACCGCCGCGCGGGCACCATCACCAGGCCGCCCGGGGTGGCAATCGACAGCGGCGGCATCGCCAAGGGACTGCTCGCCGACCTGGTCGCCACCACGCTCGAGCCCTTTCCCGCCTACCTCGTCGACTGCTGCGGCGACCTCCGGCTCGGCGGTACCGCCGGGCGCCCGCGGCCGATCCGGGTCGAAGACCCCTTCGGCGGCGAGCCGATCCACACCCTCCGCGTGTCGGCGGGCGGCGTCGCCACCAGCGGCATCACCCACCGCCAGTGGCGCGGTGACGGCGGCAGCCCCGCCCATCACCTGCTCGACCCGGCGACCGGCACGCCCGCCTTCACCGGCATCGTCCAGGCGACCGCGCTCGCCCCGACCGCCTTTCTCGCTGACGTCTTCGCCAAGTGGGCGCTCCTCTCCGGCCCCGAGCGGGCCGCCTCCCGCCTGCCGCACGGCGGCGTCCTCGTCCACCGCGGCGGCGAGGTCGGGATCGTCCCCGCCCGCCAGCCCGAGGCGAGCGCGGCGTGAACGTCGCCCACCACCTCTTCTGGATCACCAGCCGCGCCGCCGGCACCACCGCGATCCTGCTCGCCAGCCTCTCGGTGACGCTGGGGTTGATGATGACCTCCGGCCGCCGCGCCGAGAGCCGCCGCGACCTCCGCACCGTGCACGAGTGGCTCTCGCTCGCCACCCTGGCCCTGGTCGGCCTGCACGGCACCGCCCTGCTCGGCGACGCCTACCTCAGCCCCGGCCTCAGCGGCATCGCCGTCCCCTTCGCCTCCGCCTACCGCCCGCTCTGGACCGGGATCGGGATCATCGCCGGCTACGGCCTCGCCGCCCTCGGCCTCAGCTACTACGCCCGCAACCGGATCGGCGCGTCCCGCTGGAAGCGCCTCCATCGCTTCACCGCCCTCTTCTGGGCGGCGGCGATCGCCCACACCCTCGGCGCCGGCACCGACGCCGGCCAGGTCTGGTTCCTGGCCCTGTGCGGGGTCCTGGTCGTGCCGGCCGCCGCGCTCCTCGCCCTGCGGCTGCTGAGCCGGGCGGGAGCTAGGCGGTCCCCACCGCAAGCAGCGTCACGTTCGCGAGCCGCAGCGGCCCCGGGCCGCCCCCAGCATCAGCCGCCGCTCGCGTGATCGCCTCCCAGGCCTCCTCCTGCGCCTCACCCCCGTGCTGCTCGATCATCGCGCGGACCGGGGCGGAGATCGCCCGCACGTAAGCGGTGAAGTGCTCGGGCGAGTCGAACTCGAAGACCACCTCTGCCTCCTCGACCGCGACCTCTGAGAACCCGCCCCCTACGAGCAGCCCGCCGAGCGCCTCGGCGGTGGGACGCGAGAGCGGCCCGGGCGTTCCCGGCGGCGGCGGGTCGAGGTCGAACCGCTCCCGCATCGTCTGCATCGGCAGGGAGAGGAAAGGGACCTGCTCGGGCAGTCCCCAGGAGGCGATCGCAAACCGCGCGCCCGGCTCGAGGAAGCCGCGGACCCGCGCCGCCGCGGCCTCGGCATCGGGCTCGAAGATGATCCCCCAGCGCGAGACGGCGGCTTCGAAGCTGCCCGGCGGAAAGTCGAGGCTCGACGCATCCGCCTCGACGAACTCGACGTTGCCGAGGCCGGCCGCCTCAGCCCGCTCCCGCGCGAACCCAAGCATCTCGGCGGAGATGTCAGAGGCGACAACCCGGCCCTCGGGCCCCGCCTTCCGCGCCGCCGTCAGCGCCGGCTCTCCGTAGCCCGCGGCGACATCGAGAACCCGGCTCCCCGCCCGCACCCCGGCCAGCTCCACCAGCCGCTCGCTGACGTGCCGGTCGGCGCGGTCGTTGAACTCGCTCCACTCCATCCACCCGACCGCGGCGGCGTCCCAGTTGCGGTGCTGCGCCTGGCGGAAGCCGGCGGAGTCGATCCCCTCTGGTCCCATGCCCGCCTCTCCTATCACCCGGCGGTGGCGAGCGCCATAGCATCGCCCCATGCCCTTCACCCACAAGAACCTCAAGGCCGACCTCGACGACGTCGGCTCCAACTTCGACGGCTCCCCCGACCTCGAGTTCCGCCACGCAAACAAGGCGCTCGAGCTGGAGCAGTCCGGCCTCGGCTACCAGCGCATCCCGCCCAACTACCGCTTCCCCTACGGCCATGTCCACGAGCGCCAGGAGGAGCTCTACGTCGTCATCGGCGGCAGCGGCCGGATGAAGCTCGACGAGGAGATCGTCGAGCTGGAGAAGTACGACGCGGTCCGCGTCTCCCCCGGCACCTGGCGCGGCTACGAGGCCGGCCCCGACGGCCTCGAGATCCTCGTCATCGGCGCCCCCAACCTCGGCGAGAACCCGCGCGACGACGTCGAGGGCGAACGCGACTGGTGGGCCGACTAGCCAGCGGCTCCGACGCGCCTCATCGCGTTCATCCCCCGCGCGAGCCGGCTGACGTCGGTCGCGCCCGGCGGCACCGGGACCGCGCGGAAAGTCGGGGCCGGCAGGTGCAGGCGGAAGGCGATCCTGCCCTCCCGGTCGAAGCCGGTGACGAGCTTGTTGTCCCCCCAGCTGACCAGCCAGCCGCCGCCTGGCAGTTCCCGTGCCGAGCCGCAGCAGTGGCTCCGCCGCACCTGCGGGTCGTTCAGCTGGCCCTTGTAGATCGCCTTGCCGGCGGCGAGGTCGAGCTTGTAGAAGACGACCCGGGGACGGCGGGGGCGGTCCTTGCCGTTGTCGAAGATCGTCAGCCGCCCATAGCGGTCGAGGCGGGCGTCGTGCTGCCCGCCGAGCAGCTTGGTCGCCGGATCGCCGACGACCTGCAGGGACTTGCCGGTGGTGCTGCCGCCGAGCTTCCAGCGGATCTCCCCGCTGGCGCGGTCGATGCCGTAGACCGCGTCGGTATGGCGGGTGGAGACGATCGCTTCGCCCCGCCCCCGGGGCTCGATCGAGTTGATGTGGACGGGGTCGAAGGCCTCGTGCTGGAGCCGGCGGCGCGGGTTGCTGAGCACGCTGTGCCACCAGCGGCCGGTCTCCGAGAGGGCGATGTGGCCGCGCGAGTTCCAGCGCCAATGGACCTTCCCCGCGGGGTCGACTTCCTGCACTTCGGCGGAGACGATCGTCGCCCGCCGCGGACCGCCGACCCGGCGCAGGTCGGCCGTTTCCGGGACGTAGGTGTCGAGCAGGACGTTCCCGTTCGCAAGCTCGCGGTACTCGTGGCCGTCGACGATCGACCCCTCGGTCTCGACCAGGCGCAGCAGCTTGCCGGACTCGGAGCGCACCTCGTGGGCCATCCGCGGGTCGAGGCCGTAGCCGTCGCCGAAGGAGCGCGCCCAGACCATGCTGCCGTCGCGGAGGACCTGCCCCCACAGCGCCCGCGTGTCGGGGTTGAACCACCAGCGGGGCCTGCCTTCGGTGTCGAAGACGATCACCCAGGGGCGCCCGTCCTTGCCCGAGTAGGTGACGACGAAGAGGCCGAAGGGCACCGGCCGGATCGCTTCGAACCGCGTCGGCGGGAAATCGGCCGGCAGGGCGGGGAGGCCGGGTCCCGGCTGCGGCCGCTCGTCGAGAGGCTTGCCGCCGGCCTGGCCGCAGCCGCTGAGGAGGAGCAGCGAGAGGGCCGCCAGGGCGAGCAGGCAGGCGACACCACAGGCGGCGCGCGGACGGTGGCGAAAACGTTTCTCCATCGTCCGAGCTTAGGGAGCGGGAGATCTGCTGCTACGGTGGGGCGGTCGGGCTTGGCCGATTCGCCGCCCGAGAGGTTCCGTTTCCTCCACGTGCTCAGTTAGCGCCTTGGGGCCGCAGGATCTCCCTAAGACGTTCAACACAGGAGTTCACAACATCACTACCTTTGCCGATCTCGGCATTTCTAAGCCCGTGGTCGACGCCCTCAACGCGCGCTCGATCACCCAGCCTTTCCCCGTTCAAGAGATGGTCGTCCGCGACGCGCTCGCCGGCCGCGACCTCCTCGTCCAGTCCCCCACCGGCTCTGGCAAGACCCTCGCCTTCGGCATCCCCATGGTCGACCTGATCGAGCCGCGGGGCAACGGCCCCGCCGCTCTGGTCCTGGCCCCGACCCGGGAGCTCGCCGGCCAGATCGTCGTCGAGCTGGAGGCGCTCGCGAAGGCGCGCCGCCTGAAGATCACCGCCGTCTACGGCGGCGTCGGCTTCGGGCCGCAGATCGCCGCCGCCCGCCGCGCCGACATCCTCGTCGCGACCCCCGGCCGGCTCGAGGACCTGATCGGGCGCGGCGCCGTCTCGCTGCAGCAGATCCGCGTCCTCGTCCTCGACGAGGCCGACCGGATGCTCGACATGGGCTTCCGCCCTGCCGTCGACCGGATCGTCGCCCTGACCCCGGCCGATCGCCAGACGCTGTTCTTCTCGGCCACCCTCGAGGGCGCCACCGGCAAAGTCGCGGCCGCCTACACCCGCGACGCCCGCTCCCACACCCACGCCGAGCCCGAGCGCGAGGAAGCCAACATCGAGCACCGGTTCCTGCCGGTCGACTCGCAGGGCGCCAAGCTCGAGCACCTCGTCACCCACCTCTCGGGAGCCGACGCCGGCCGCTCGCTCGTCTTCGTCCGCACCAAGCGCGGCGCCGACCGCCTGGTCAAGCGGCTGCGCAGCCACCAAGTGAACGCCGTCGCCATGCACGGCGACAAGAGCCAGAGCCAGCGCGAGCGGGCCCTGGCGCGCTTCGAGCGCGGCGAGGTGATGACCTTGGTCGCGACCGACGTCGCCGCCCGCGGCATCGACATCCCCGACGTCGCCCACGTCATCAACTACGACGCGCCCGAGGACCGCGAGTCCTACGTGCACCGGATCGGGCGCACCGGGCGGGCCGGGCGCACCGGCACCGGCACCAGCTTCGTCCTCGCCGACCAGGCAAGGGAGATGGGGCAGATCGCCACCAGCCTCGGCCTCGAGCACGGGCTCGGCACGCCGGCGCGTCCGGCGGCTGCGACCGCGGGACCGTCACGGCGGCGCCGCAACCGCCGCCGCCGCAGCAGGGCAGCGGCCTGACGACCGCGCCCGGCGGCGCCTTCTAGCCGGCCGCGCCGAACCAGGTGCCGAGGGCCTCGGGTAGACCCACGGTGGTCCCTTCGCCGACCCAGGCGACGTGGCCGTCGGGACGGATCAGGACGGCGTCGGGAGCGGGCACCTCGCCCAGCACCGGCAGCTCCCAGGCGCCGTCGTAGCTGGCGTCCACCAGCTGAACGCGGTCGCTCCAGGCCTCCTCGAGCTCGATCTCGCCCGGCTCGCCGAAGTTGACCAGGGCCGGGCGGGCCTGCTCGAGCAGGGAGTAGGTGCGGAGCGGGCCGTCGCGGGTGACCAGGTCGAGGTCGGGCATGCGGCGGCCGAGGAGGAGGTGGCCGTCGCCGAGCTCGTAGCGGATGTCGAGCCCGTGCCGGTCGGCGACGATTCGCTTGCGCGGCTCCTCCAGGCTCGCTAACTCGGTCAGCCTCTCGCGCAGCGCGACGGTGCGGGCGTCCCCGCGCTGCAGCGCGGTCGAGGCCATCGTCTCCCGCAGGCCGCGGGCGGTCGGCGGGTGGCGCTCGGGCTGGTAGCTGTCGAGCAGCGAGTCCGGTGAGACCCCCTGCACCACCTGGGCCAGCTTCCAACCGAGGTTGACCGCGTCCTGGATCCCGAACTGGAGACCCTGGCCACCGACGGGATAGTGGATGTGGGCCGAATCGCCGGCGAGCAGCACCCGGCCCCGGCCATACTCGGCGGCCTGACGGGTCGCGTCGGTGAAGCGGGATATCCAGGTGGGGCTGTGGACGCCGAAGTCGGTTCCGTAGACGGCTCGCAGCGCCCGGCGGAGATCGTCGAGGTTCGCCTCGCCTGAGTTCAGCTCCTGCTCGGCGATCACCACCCGCAGGGTCTCCCCCTCCCCCTCTCCCATAGGGCCGATGCCGCTGACCCCGACGCTGCTGTGGCGGAGGCCGAGCTCGGGCTCCTCGGCCATCTCCACCGCCGCGATCAGGGCGCTGAGCGAGGCGTCCCAGCCGGGGAACTCGATCCCGGCCGCTTTGCGGACGACGCTGCGGCCGCCGTCGCAGCCGACCAGGTACTGCGCCCGCAGCGACCCGCCCTCGGCGAGCTCGACCTCGACGCCGTCTTCATCCTGCGCGAAGCCGGCGACCTCCTGGTCGTAGTCGACCTTCACCCCGAGCTCGCCGACCCACTCGGCCAGGATCCGTTCGATGTGCCGCTGGAAGAGGGCGAGGCTGTAGGGATGGCGGCTGGGGAGATCGCCGGCGTCGAGCACGGCGTCGGCGAAGAGCGCGACTTCGTGCTTCTGTCCCAGGGCGAGGAAGCGCTCGGCGATCCCGCGCTGGTCGAGGATCTCGATCGTCCGCGAGTGCAAGCCGCCGGCCCGAGAGCCGACCAGTTCCTGCTGCGGGCGCCGCTCGAGGACGGTGGGCTCGACGCCCGCCAGCGCCAGCTCCCCCGCCAGCATCAGCCCGGTCGGCCCGCCGCCGACAATCACCACGCCCTTCTCGTCCCGCGAAAAAGATCCCGCCATCTGCGCCACCCCCGTCGTCGATTTCCGGCTTGCGACGGGCGTTTGTACAGGTGCGCCGGGCCTTGAATCAAGGCCCATCTGCCGTATAGTTTGGGACTGGAAAGAGGGATCGATCGGCTTCGCGGGTGTCCGCGCGCGGCCGGTCTTTTTTTACGTGCTAACCTGCAACCAAATGGTTGTAGATAAGAACCGCCGCCGCGATGAGGAAGAGGCCACCGACCTGCTGTTCAGCGGGACCTCGTGGATGTGGATCCGCGTGTGCGCGCGAGACGCCGGCACCAGCGGCCGGCGTGCGACAGGACGCACGGGCTCGCCGCGACGGTCCTGGCCGGGCAGCGGCCGCGACCGGCGCCCGTAGATCAGGGACGACGAGTC
>JBQCHW010000159.1:0-8300 GCA_051954315.1 Solirubrobacterales bacterium | reverse complement strand
TCGCCGCCAGCAGGACCAGCATCATCAGGGCGACGACGATCGAGTTGCCGACCCGGCCGGCGATGAAGACCCAGGGCGGCATCGGGGTCCCGCGGCCGCGCTTGAGGCGGCCGTCTTCGCGGGCGATCACCAGGGTCATCGCCAGCGTCTGCATCGTCGCGGAGATGATCGCCAGCGACATGATCGCCGGCACGTAGTAGGTGGTCGCGTCGATCCCGCCGCGGACGTCGACGTTTTCGCCGCTGAAGACGACGGCGAGGATGAGGAAGAGGATCACCGGGAACATCACCGTGAAGAAGACGGAGGCCGGGTTGCGCCAGAAGGCCTTCTGGTCGTAGCGGAACTGGTGGCCGACGAGGGCGAGGCCGCTCATCGCGGGGCCTCCTCGGCGGCGGCGGCCTCGGCGGCCGCGGTCAGCTCCAGGTAGACGTCCTCCAGCGAGGGCCGGGTCACTTCCAGCCCCTCGAGCTCCTCACCGCTCGCGAGTGCGGCGCCGGTCAGCTCGTTCAGCGTCTTCACCGGCTCGGTCGTCCGCAGGCTGACCTCGCGGCCATCGGTCCGGTAGCGGATCGTCGTCTCGCCGCCTTCGCGGTTGCCGAGGTCGGCCGGGGTGCCGCGGGCGACGATCCGGCCGGCGGCGATGATCGTCACCCGGTCGGCGAGCCGCTGCGCCTCGTCCATGTAGTGGGTGGTGAGGAAGACGGTCTTGCCGAGGTCGCGGAGGCCGGCGATCACGTCCCAGGCCTGGCGCCGGGCGGAGGGGTCGAAGCCGGTCGTCGGCTCGTCGAGGAAGAGCAGCTCGGGGTCGCCGACCAGGGCCATGCCGACGTCGAGGCGCCGCTGCTGGCCGCCGGAGAGCCGGCTCGCCCGCTCGTCGGCTTTGCCCTCCAGGCCGATCAGCGCGATCACGTCCTCGGTCGGTCGCGGGTTGCGGAAGTAGCCGGCGTAGAGGTCGAGCGACTCGCGCACGGTCAGGTACGGGTCGAGCCGGCCGCTCTGCAGGACGATCCCGATCCGCTCGCGCCAGTCGCGACCGGCCCGCGCCGGGTCCTCGCCCAGCACGCTGACCTCTCCCCCGGTCCGCCGCCGGTAGCCCTCGAGGATCTCGACCGTCGTCGTCTTCCCCGCCCCGTTCGGCCCGAGGAAGGCAAAGACCTCGCCGCGCTCGACCTCGAGGTCGATGCCGCGGACAGCCTCGGTCGAGCCGTAGCTCATCCGCAGGCCCTTGATGGAGATGACGGGGTCGGGCAAGGCGAGCGATTCTAGGCCCGCGGCCGCTTCAGCCGATCTCCACGTCCCGGTGTTTGACGCGGACGATCACGTCCTCCCTCGCCGCCAGGTCGCGGCGGATGCGGTCGGCGACGGTGATCGAGCGGTGGCGGCCGCCGGTGCAGCCGATCGCGATCGTCAGGTGGCTCTTGCCCTCGGTGACGTAGGCGGGGACGAGGAACTCGAGCAGCGGCAGCAGGCGGCCGTAGAACTCGCCGGCCTGGGTGCCGTTCTCGACGTAGGCGCGGACCTCCTCGTCCATCCCGGTCATCGGCCGCAGCTCTTTGTCGTAGTAGGGGTTGGGCAGGAAGCGGACGTCGAGGGTGAGGTCGGCGTCGCGCGGCGGCCCGTTCTTGAAGCCGAAGGTGAGCAGGGTCAGCGCCAGCTTGCCGCTCTCCTCTTGCCCCAGGAGCTCTTCGGTGATCTGCCGCCGCAGTTCCGCCCCGGTCAGGTCGCTGGTGTCGATGACTTTGTCGGCGCGCTCGCGCAGCGGCGCCAGCAGCGCCCGCTCGGCCCGGATCCCCTCGACGATCCGCCCCTCCGGCGCCAGCGGGTGGCGGCGGCGGGTCTCCTTGTAGCGATCGAGCAGGGTCTCCTCGTCGGCCTCGAGGAAGAGGACCATCGGCTTCAGGCCTTCGGCCTCGAGGTCGTCGATCACCTGGACCAGCTCCTCGAAGTAGTCGCCGCCGCGCACGTCGGAGACGATCGCCGCCCGCTCCACCCCGCTGCCCTCATGGCGGAAGAGCTCGCCGAGGCTGGCGATCATCCGCGGCGGCAGGTTGTCGACGCAGAAGTAGCCGCCGTCCTCGAAGGCCGCGATCGCTTCCGACTTGCCCGCCCCCGAGTGGCCGGTGATCACCACCAGCGTCACCGCTTTCGAGGTTGCCACCTCAGTTGGTTCGGTTGAGCTGCTCATGGATCTCGCGTCCTACTTTGCCAGGCAGGCCGGGCACTGCCTCGAGCTCCTCGCGGGTGGCGGCGAGGAACCGCTCCGGGGTGCCGAAATGCTGCAGCAGCGCCCGCTTGCGCGCCGGCCCGATCCCGGGCAGCGAGTCGAAGACCGAGCTTTCGAGCATGCCGCGGTCGCGGCGGCCGCGATGGTGGTCGATCGCGAACCGGTGGGCCTCGTCGCGGACCCGCTGCAGCAGCCGCGAGGCCTCGGTGTCGGCGGCGAGGTCGAGTGGCTCCGAGCGGCCCGGGACGTAGACCTCCTCCAGTCGCTTGGCGAGGCTGACGATGGTGACCCCGCGCTCGGTGAACGGCTCCAGCGCCCGCACCCCGGCCGCCAGCTGACCTTTGCCGCCGTCGATCAGGATCAGCGAGGGAAGCGCGGAGAAGCTGGCGTCGCGTTTGCCGTCGTGCGGCGAGAGGTCGGCCTGGTCGAGGTAGCGGGCCATCCGCCGCGAGAGCACCTCCTCCATCGAGGCGAAGTCGTCGGGGCCGCCGTTGCCGACGCCGTCGAGCCGCAGGTCGCCGCGCACTTTGAAGCGGCGGTAGTCGCTCTTCTTCGGCGCGCCGCCCTCGAAGACGACCATCGAGGCGACGGTGTGCTCGCCGCCGATCGTCGAGATGTCGAAGCCCTCGATCCGCACCGGCAGCTCCTCCATCCCCAGCGCCTGCGCCAGGGCGCCGAGCGCCTCGACCCGCTGGGTGCGGCGGTGCTCGCGGCGCAGCCGGTCCTGGTCGAGCGCCAGCTGCGCGTTGCGCTCGGCCAGCTCGCGCAGCCGCCGTTTGTCGCCGCGCTCGGCGGCCCGCACCTCGACCGGCGCCCCGCGCCGCTCGCTCAGCGCCTCGGCCAGCACCTCGGCGCGCTCGCGCAGGTAGGGGCCGACGATGATCGTCCGCGGCATCGACGGCGAGGCGGCGTAGTACTGGGAGATGAACTCCTCGGCGACCTCGCCGGGCTCGCGTTCGCCCTGGTTTTCGAGGTAGAAGCTCTGGCGCTCGGCGAGGATCCCGTCGCGGACCTGGAAGACCTGGGCGTTGGCGTCCTGGCCCTCGACCGCGACGCCGATCAGGTCAGCGGTCCCCATCGTCGCCCCGGCAACCCGCTGGCGCTCGAACAGCGAGCGGATCGCTTTCAGGCGGTCGCGGTGGATCGCCGCCCGCTCGAATTCCTGATCCGCCGCCGCTTGTTTCATCTTCCCCTCCTCCTCGCGCTCGACCTGGCGGTAGCGGCCGGAGAGGAAGTCGACGATCGCCTCGATGTTGCGGCGGTACTCCTCCTGGGAGATGTACTCGACGCAGGGCGCCCCGCAGCGCTTGATGTAGTAGTCGAGGCAGGGGCTGCCGGAGCGGCGGCCGGGCTCGCGGCCCTCGCAGGTGCGGAACTGGAACAGCTTGCCGAGCAGGTCGAGCGTCTCCCGGACCCGCTTGGCGCTAGAGAAGGGGCCGAAGTAGGCGCGGCCGGAGCGGTGCTTCTCACGGGTGAAGTAGACGCGCGGGTACTCCTCGTCGAGACTGACGGCGACGTAGGGGTAGGACTTGTCGTCGCGGAGGCGGATGTTGAAGCGGGGCCGGTGGCGCTTGACAAAGCTCTGCTCGGTCAGCAGCGCCTCCGCCTCGTTGGCGGTGACCAGGCTCTCGATCCGGTCGATCCGCGAGGTGAGGCGGGTGTTGCCGCCACTGAAGTGGGAGGAGATCCGTTTGCGGATCGAGCGCGCCTTGCCGACGTAGAGCAGCTCGCCGTCGCGGTCGTAGAAGAGGTAGACACCGGGCTGGTCGGGCAGCTGCTTGCGCTGCTGCGCGATCCGCTCGGCGCGGCTCAGCGCGCCCTCTCCCTTCGCTTTTCCGTTGCCTTTCGCCATCGCTCTAAGGGTAGGCTGCTGGCCACCCGGCCAACCCGCCAACGAGGAGACCAATGAGCCCCGAGACCGTCAACCCGCCGCAGCTGAACACGATTCGGATCGAGGTCGACGGCGAGATCGGGACCCTGACCCTCGACCGGCCCGACGCTTTCAACGCGATGAGCCCGGAACTGATCGGCGAGATGACTGTCGCCTTCGCCTGGCTCGCCGACCGGGCGAAGCTGCGCGGGCTGATCATCACCGGCTCGGGGCAGGCGTTCTGCGCCGGCGGCGACGTCACCTGGTTCCGCAAAGGCGTCGAGTCGGGCGAGGTCGACCTGCCGAGCGACGTCCGCCGCGGGGCCGAGGTCCTGCACCAGGCGATTGTCGACCTGCGCCGGATCCCCTATCCCGTGATCGGGGCGATCAACGGCCCGGCCGCCGGGGCCGGCTTCTCGCTGGCGCTCGCCTGCGACATCCGGATCGCCTCCAGCACCGCTTTCTTCGCTCCCGCCTACGGGCGGATTGGCGCCTCCCCCGACGGCGGCATGACCTACTTCCTGCCGCGGGTGGTCGGGCCGAGCAAGGCGCTCGAACTGCTGCTCGAAGACCCGAACCTGAAGGCCGAGGCGGCGCGGGAGCTGGGCCTGGTCAGCGAGGTCGTCGGCCCCGACGAGCTGATGGAGACGGCGCGGGCGAAGGCCGAGGAGCTGGCGAAGAAGGCGCCCCACTACGTGCGGATGGCGAAGTACCTCTGCGGGGTCAGCCTCGACAACAGCATCACCGAGCACCTGCAGCTGGAGCGCCACGGGATCGCCGACTCGATGGCGACCGAGGACCTGCGCCAGGGCGTCGAGACCTTCTTCAGCGGCGGGACGCCCGAGTTCCACGGGCGCTGAACGGGGTAGCGGCTAATTACGTACCGCGATTAGAGTCCGCCTGACAAACCTTTTGCGGGAAAGGAAAGAGATGAAGAAGCTCATTGCCCTGTTCGCCCTGCTCCTCGCCGCTGTCGCCCTGGTCGCCTGCGGCTCCGACAGCTCCAGCGAAGCCGAAACCGGCGCCGCCGGCATCGCCAACGAAGCCGAAGAAAAGGCTGAAGAAGCGGGCGAAAAGGCCGAAGAAGTAGGCGAAGAAGCCGAAGAAAAGGCCGAAGAAACTCAGAAGGAAGCCGAAGGCGGCAGCAGCGGCAGCGCCTCCAGCCTCGACATCGAAGCCGACCCCGGCGGCAACCTCGCCTTCACCAGCGATAAAGCCACCGCCAAGGCGGGCGACGTGACGATCAATTTCACCAACTCCTCGCCGGTCCCCCACGACGTCCACATCGAATCCGACAACGGCGAAGACCTCGGCGGCACCGAAGTCATCCAAGAAGGCTCCGACTCCGGCGAAGTCGAACTGAAGCCCGGCACCTACACCTTCTACTGCTCGGTCCCGGGCCACCGCCAGGCCGGCATGGAAGGCACCCTGACCGTTAAGTAGCGGACCGCAACAGCGACTCCGAACTTCGGGCCCCTATAGGGCACCTAAGTTCGGAGTCGCGAACTCAGGCAGGTAGGTAGATGGGGAAGCTCCCCGACTCCGAGCAGACCGCGCGACCGTGGAGGATCCATGAGCTGGTCCGGGATTTCGAGCTCCTCGACGTCTGGGCGCTGCCGACGCCCGGCGGGCCAGATGACTTCCCGCGTCTGGTGGAGATCGTCGCCTCCAGCGACACCGGCAGCGACTCGCGGGCGGCTCAGGCGCTCTGGGCGATCCGCTGGAAGCTCGGCGAGGTCTTCGGCTGGGACGAGGTCAACCCCGATGACCTGCCGGACTGGCAGATGCTGCGCGACCGGCTGCCGCAGGACCTCCGCGACGGCCCCACCGGCCCCGAATTCGCGGAGCTCCCTTTCGAACCCGTCTACCTGCTCGACGACGAGTGGGCGGCGGAGATCGCCAACAAGACCGTCCACGGCGTCCTCCACCTCTCCTGGGTCCCAGACGGCCAAGGCGCCTACCGCGGGCAGATGGCCGTCTACGTCAAGCCGAACGGCCTTCTCGGCAAGGCCTACCTGGCCGCGATCCAGCCCTTCCGCCACCTCGTCGTCTACCCGCCGCTGCTGCGACGGCTGGAGCGGGCGTGGCGTGAGGAAGGCCAACTGCGGTCGTCGCCGACCTAAGCGGCGACCATCACCCGCGTGACCGAATCGCCGACGAAGCAGGGCTTGTCGCCGCCCTCGACCTCGAGGGTGAAGCGGGTCACCACCTCGTACCAGCCGTTGCCCTTCTCGTCGACGGAGACGACCTCGGCTTTGGCGCGGATGCGGGAGTCGACGGGGACCGGGGCGGGGAAGCGGATCTTGTTCCAGCCGTAGTTGACGCCGAGGGCGAAGCCGGTGGAGGAGATGAGGTCGCCGCGGAAGCCGTCGACGGTCGCCAGGGTGAGGTTGCCGTGGGCGATCGTGGTGCCGTAGGGGCTCTCGCTCTTCGCTCGCTCGGGATCGACGTGGATCCACTGGTGGTCGCCGGAGAGCTCCGCGAAGGCGTCGATGTCGGCCTGGGTGATCGTCCGCCACTCGCTTGGGCCGACCTCCTGGCCGACCAGCGCCTGCATCCCCTCGATCCCCTGTACCTCCGTGGCCATCGGCGCGCAGTCTAGCTCGCGAGTCTGTGAAAACCCTTGTAGTACAAGGGCTGAAACAGACTCGGGCTAGTCGGTCCACCATTCGGGGACGATGCTGCCGTCGCCGTCGCGGCGCGGGCCGAAGGCGATCACCTCGAGGCCGCCGTCGCCGGCTTCGAAGGCGCGGGTCACCTGCGGCGAGACGCGGATCGCGTCGAGCGTCTCGACCGCGATGATCTCGTCGTCGAGTTTGAGCAGGCCGCTGCCGCGGACGACGACGTAGACCTCCTCGGCGTCCTCGTGCACATGGCCGAACGGCTGCCGTTTGCCCGGCATGATCCGGTGGAAGCTGAAGCCGGTGTCCTCGGCCTCGAGGTCGTCCTTGGCGAACCGCGCCTCCATGATGTCGTCGCCGAAGCCGAACTCCGGCGCCGAGTTCTTGACCTCGGTCAGCTTCTTGTGGGTGAAGGGATTGCGCATGACGCTCCTTTCGTCGACTGGCTTCGCGTTCCGCTACCCGCCGTGGTTTGACCCAAGCAGTTCAACCTGGGAGGACAGCTGTCCGTCCAGCAGCACGTGCAGCGCGAACCCGGGCGGGTCGGTCCAGACGGCCGCGTCGTCGTCCTCGAAGTCGGCCGGCATGAAGTCGGGCAGCATCTGCAGGTAGGTGCTGGGCGCGGAGAGGACCGGGCAGCCGGCGAGCGCCGCGGTGACGATCCGGTGCAGGTGGCCGCCGGCGATCGCGCGCAGCTGCGGATGACGGGCGACGACCTCAGCCAGCGCTTCCCGCTCGGACCGCGACAGGTTGATCGCGTCCCATTCCGGGAGCCCGGTGGTCAAAGGCGGGTGGTGCATGGCGAGCAGGGTCGGCCGCTCGGGCTCCTTGCCGAGCTCCTGGTCGAGCCAGCGCAGCTGGGCGGGATCGAAGGCGCCGCGGTCCTGGCCGGGGACGATCGAGTCGAGAACGACGAGGCGGAGGCCGCCGACCTCGACGGAGTAGTCGATCGGCGCGTCCCCTTCGCCTGGCAGATCGAAGGCCGCTCGCAGAGAACCGCGCAGGTCGTGGTTCCCCGGGAGGACGTGGACGGGGACCTCGAGGCGATCGAGCAGCTGCCGCGCCAGCAGCGAGTCCTCCTCACCGCCGTCGGCGGTGAGGTCGCCGGAGACGACGACAGCATCGACCGGGTTCGGCAGCGTGCGGACCGCCTCGATCACCTCTTCCAAGCGGGGCTGCGGATCCACCCCCTCCCAGTTGGCGCCGATGTGCAGGTCGCTGAGCTGCGCGAGCAGGACGGGTTTCATCGCGCAGTAGCCTACGGGCGTGGCCCACCCCACCGGTCGTGTTCTCTCCAACAGCCAGCTGCAGACGCTGGCGCGCCACGGCGAGGAGCGGACGGCCGAGGTCGGCGAGGAGCTCTTCCGGATCGGCGACGAGACCTACCCGTTCATCGCGATCCTCGAGGGCGAGGCCGCGGTGCTCGACGGCAACGACCAGGAGATCGTCCGCCACGGCGCTTCCGGCTTCCTCGGCGAGATGAACCTGCTCTCCGGCCAGACGGTCTTCCTCACCGCGGTGGTGACCGAGCCGATGCGGTACATCGCGGTCGAGCGCGAAGAGCTGCGCAAGCTGCTGCTCGAGG
>JBQCHW010000158.1:0-26617 GCA_051954315.1 Solirubrobacterales bacterium | reverse complement strand
CCTTGCATTCGGCCTTCATGACCGGGTGCAGGGTGACCTGCTTGCCGTTCTGGCCGGTGAAGACGGCCGTCCCGCGGGGCGTCGTCTTGCCGAGCTGCGTGTTGTTGACCAAGAGGCCCTTCTTGCCGCCCTGCATTTCGAGGACGAAGCGGGACACCGGCGCGTCGGGGACCATTTCGAACGTGTTGCGGATACCGCCGTTCTCGGAGTCGATCTTGCCCGAGAGCTCGATGTCGAACTGTCCCTGCAGGTCGGCGACCAGGTCGGGCAGCGGGTGGTTGGAGGAGCGCAGGTAGACCGGCCCTTCGAGCGGGTGGTCGAGCAGCGGCGTGATCGCTCGAGCGAATCCGTAGACCGATTCCGCCGGGCACTTGTCCGCGGCGAACTGCACCCGCGTGCATACGGTGCCGATGTGTTCCTGCGCGAGGAACAGGGCGTGGGGCAGCGCAACCTGCACCCATGACATGTTGGCTTCCTTCTTGCCCGTGGTCAGGGTCGCGGTCAGCTGCTGGAAGTCACCGCGGTTGGCGCCTCCCTTGATCCTGAATTTCAGCTTCGGGCCGAAGTTGAGCGCCCCGCAGTCGCCGACCTTGGTCGGGACCGAGGGATGGGCCTCGGTGCCGTCGACCGAGGTGATCGTGGTCGTCACGTAGCGCTGTTCGCAGCTGGTCGGGTTGATCGTGAAGTCGGGTTTCTTGACTTCGATGCGGACGTCGCGGTAGGCGATCGGCACCCCTTCGAGGATCTGCGGCAGCGGATCGGACTTGGCGATCACCTGGGCGGTGACCGGGTTGAGGTCGATCGCGGTCTGCACGACGATGTCGCCGAAGTCGAAGGGTCCAGCCTGCGCCGGGGCCTTGGTGATCAGCGAGTACGGCGCGCCTTTGTACGGCCCACCGAGGTACAGCGCGGTCGGATCCTTGCCCGGCTGCGGGATGAACAGCGGGAAGGCGCCGGTACCGATCGCCGTGGTGGCGATCCCGACCTGACTGCCCGCCGGGCAATCCGCGGTAGCGGCCTGCGCCTGCGGGCAGACCGCGACGCCTTTCAGGTTCGCGATCTCGCCTTTCGGCAGGGTGACCTCGATCTTCGAGAGGTTCTGTTCGCCGTCCTGGCGGCGGATCCGGATCACCAGCGGCGATTTTGCCCCGGCGACCGGGTTTTCCACCCCGGCCTGCAGGCGCGGATTGAACTGGCCGCCGCCGGCGCAGTCTTCGTTGATCGGCATCGGCACCGAAGTGACCACCGGCCGGTCCGGGCGCGCCCAGGGGAAGACTTCGGTCTTGATCGAGTAGTCCCCGCAGGTGTTCGGAGTGACCAGCGGCGCGGTCGGGCCACCGCGGAAGTCGAGGTGGACGTTTTCGAACGGCAACTGGGGCAGGTTGTCGAAGATCGCCCGCAGCTGACCGGTCTGCTTGTCGAGGTTCAGTTCGCCCGGCAGCTTCAGGTAGAAGCCCGGGCCTTTGACCAGCAGATAGATCGCATAGGTCGAGTGGAAGGGGTTTTCGTTCTGCTTGGCCAGGGCAACCTCGCCCTGCAGCGGGTCTTTGAGCAGCTGCGTTTCGATCGTCACGTTGCCGAGCTTCGAGCCACTTGGGCACGCCGGCGGATCGTTGTTGTCCAAACCAACCTGGGCTTCCGAGCAGGATTCGAGACCGGCGACGGCCGAAGGGGAGACGGTCGTCCCCTGCGGGAACTCGATCACGGTCTTCTTCACAGCCGAGGTCGCGAGTGCGTCGGGACTACCTTCGTTTGAAGGTAGTTCGAGATTCACGTCCAGCCCGGTAGGAGAGTGCGCACGGTGCGTGCCGGGGACCGGGGTAAACGTTGGTTCGAAAGCCAGGTCTTCGCAGCCTTCCCAGAGGAAGGGGGTTCCTTCCTTGTCTGCAGCCATCGACCTGACGTCGAAGACGCCGGAGTTCTCCCACGAGTCTCCTCGGGCGGTGAAGCTTTGCGCGCTTGGAGGACAGGCAGTCGGGTTGCTGAAGAACGGCACTTCCGGCCCCTGGGACGGAATGGGATCGATTCCACCCACTTCGGGGAAGTGCCCTTGGCGTTCCAGGTCATGCGCGGGACTGGCCGGGTTTCCCCAGAACGTCAGTCTCGCTTCCCAGACCGGTAGGCCTTGCCCGATGTTGACGCTACCGGCGGTGACTCCGAAATCGCCGGGCCGGATTTCCGGGCTGATCGTGGCGATGTAGCCGTTGTAGTTGAAGCCGAAAAGGGCCGGGACGTCGGGCCCGTGCGCGAGATTGAAGATGCCGAGATCCCCGATGGGGGTCAAATGGACGATCCCGATCTGGCTGTCGACGGGGCAGTCGGGAATTTGGAGTCCAGGAACCCCGGCGAGTTTTTCAAGCGTGCAGGTAGGGAATGGCATCGGGTTGGCGATCAATCCGGGGGGAAGGTCGAGGGCAACGTCGCGCATCGCCTCTGCCGGCGACAATTGTTCCTTCCCGTCGCGGTTCTTGATTTCGGTCTTGATGGAGAAGCTGAAGGTGAAGTCGGGATGGGCTCCTGCCTGCCGGCTGTAGCCGCCCGCGGCATCCTTGAGCGCGAGATTGGTGTCTTCGAATTGCAGATTCGCCATCGCCGACGGCGCCATCACCGCTGCAAAGGCCAGGGCCACCGAGATTGCGGTCAAGCCGCGACGCAGGATCTTCTGGGCCCGGTTCATCGGTTGCCCCCTTTCTTGTTCTTGCCGGCTTTGTGCTTCGTGTGCTTTCTGACGCAGCGGACCTTGCCTTTGACCTTCTTGGCCCGCTTGTTTTTGCCGCACTTCTTGTGCTTGACCGGCTTGACGTTCTCCGGTCCGCTCAGCGCTTCGGAGCCGCCGAAGGGAAGTTCGGGACCGGCGTTAGGCGTCGCCTTGCAGTCGTCGCGCAGGCATTCCTGCGCCGGAGGCGGGCTTTGCGCCGGAAGGCCACCGTTGATGCGAGCGTCGTACACGTCATAGGCTTTGTCGGTATCGCGACCGACCAGCTTCTGGGCAGTGGCGAAAAAGATGTTGCTGCCGTCGGGGGTCGCGTCCAGGTAGCGAGCGTCGTAGGGACCCGTGCCTGGACTGATCAGCGTGGGCTTTCCATCGCGCCAGGTATAGACATCCCGGGTGCCGTTGACGTCAGCTGCGACCAATCGGGCCCGAGTGCTGAAGTAGACGGTTCCGTCATCGGCGACGGACAGTCCATAGCGGTTGTTGATGGTGATGTCACCTCCGCCTCCAACCGGAAGTTCAGCCGAGACCGGCGTTCCGTCCGCCCGGCAGGAGACGCAGCTGACTTCCTTGGTCTCAGCGTCATAGAGCTCGACGACACGATCGGTTCCGTCGACCGTGGCGTAGAGGGCAAAATAGCGACCATTCGAGCTCGGCCGGTCTTCTTCAAACCGTACTCGGTCGGGCTGGATGGTGTGCACCTCTCCCTTGTGCCAGACGGTAAACGCACCGATGCCGTTTACGGTTTCTTCGTTGAAATAGATCGTTTCGCCGTCGGCACCGATCGCAACGGTGAATCCCGCTATCCGGCCATCGGGACCATCAGTGATGCTGACGTTGGCACGGGCTCCGAGATACTGAAGGTCGCCAGTTGAGGCGTCATACCGATAGAGGTCGCCAGATTCTCCGGGTGCATCGGCGGTCAGTTTCGCTGCAGAGACGAAGAACGCGTAGCGCCCATCGGTGGTGGTGCCCAGCAGATTCCCCGGCTCCGGCGTCGTCGGATCACCAAGCGCGTGCGACACCGACACCGTTTCACCCCCTTCACGGAGGAAGACGCCTTCTTCCGAGGCCCCGGGGCCCGCGGTGAAGTAGATCCGCCGTCCGTCGGCCGAGACGTAGTGCGAGATCTGAGCAGCTTGGTTCTTGACAGCGCTGCTCATTTCGCCGTTGGGGAGAACCGAGACAACTTCAAGCCCGTCGCTCTCGCTCCATCGGTACATGGCGACGTGCGGGGCCCCAGGCAGCAACGGGTTTCGCGAGAAGAAGACGATCCAGCTGAGGTCTGAGGCGCCGGCCTGGAACACGTTATTGGTCGTGGCTCCGGCGAAGCTGTTGAAGGTATCCGACTCCGTGCTTCCGCCGATGAATTCATAGGCACCGGAAGCAAGATCCACCCGATAGAGGTTTCCGCCCTGTTCGACGCCCCCGGGTGCAAGCGCTCGATTGCTGACAACAAAGGCGTGGGTGAAGTCTCTCGAGACGGCGAGGGTCACGTGAGACAAAAAGACGTAGTTCGCTGCAGCGAGAGGCGGATCGGTACCGATTCCCGCTTTCCAGTCAGTGGCCCCGCGGAGTGAGATGAGGCGTGGCAGGATCGGTGCGGACTGGGTACTGCTTGCCGCCACGTAGGTAAATGCATTGCCATCGAGGGAAGCTTGACCGCCGAATTTAGACTCGATGGCTATACCGTGCTTGTCGGCTGGCGTAACCTGCTCGTAGGCGCGAGCTGGACTGGCACCGGCGGCGATGGTGGTGAAAGTCTGATCGTCACCAGTCGCGACGCCTTTACCGTTGGTCGCGACGATGCGGAAATGATAGGTCGTGCCCGGCGATAGCCCGACGATCGTCCGGCTGAAGAATTTGCTGCCCTGGCCCTGGCCGGCGGTACCTTCAGAGCCAACTGGGACCTGCGTGCCGTAGGCAGTGGTCGGGCCGTACTCGAAGTAGTAGGTCGTCTGCAACCCGAACGGGTTGACCCTGCCGGTGATGACGGCGGAGGTTTCGGATATCTCAGTGGCATTGCCGGTCTCTACCGACGGCGGAGCAGCGATCGTCGTTCCCGTCGTCGGCGTGCTGGAGTTGGAGGCGAGCGCGTTGCTGGCCACCGCCCTAACTTCGTAGGTGCGATTCGGCTCCAGCCCACTCAGGTCAGCTCCATAGAAGCCAGGAGCGTCGACGGCCTGCTCTGCGGTTTCCGCCCAGTCTTCGTTACTGCCGGCGAGGCGATATTCGAAACGAACCGAGCTCCCATCCGGCGCTTCCAGTCCTTCTTTTCCAGGATCGACTTCGGCTTCGACATGGAAGCCAGTGGTACTGAAGTCAGAGGCCGTGGCCGGTTCCACTCCGGGCAGAACCGCAGGCACGAAGACAGAGATCGGATCGACAAGAATTTGGCCTTCCGGGCTATTCCGATCCGCATACAGTCGCCCACTCACAGCATCGATCGCCATGCCGGTAAAGCCCATATTTTCCCCACCCTGAACCGTCGAGATAAGTGATCCAGAGGGGGAATAAACCTGGATTAGGTGTAGGTAATAGTAACCGGGCACTACCAATTTGCCCGTCTTGACGTTGACTACAAGGTTTTGAGTTTTGGGATCAACCGTCAGAGCGGCTACCTGTTGTCCCACGTTCTCGATTTCGCCCAGCTGCGTCCCCGAACCGCTCAGGTGCAGCACATTCGAGCCATTGGGGACGAAAAGGGAACCGTCCGCGGCCACCGCCAGATGCGTGGGGTGAACTCCCGGCGTGCTGATCGTCGCGACCAGCGTCCCGGCGGTGTTGTAGCGGCGGATCGCTTCAGCATCGGCGTCCGCAACGAGCAGATCGTGACTCAGGGGGTCGACTGCGATCTGCTTTCCGGGCGGGACGCTGAACCCGGGATCCACCGTGTACACAGGAGGGGTTCCGCCATCTGACGTATACCGCTTCAGGTTATGGGAGCCGAAATCCCCTGCTTCCTGTATGTAGAGGTCGCCCGAGGCCGGATCGATCGCTACATCGCTGGGACAGCAGCCTCCGGAGGGGGCAACGGTAGTCAGCGGAGTTCCCCCCAACGTCGGATCCGGCGCGTAGACGTGGACATGTTCAAAGAGTTCGTCGGCGAGGAAGATGTTGCCGCTGCCGTCGACGGCAAGCGGCCCTGACGGAGTTGGGGAATCCCCGATACCTTCAGCATCGAAGGTGGTGAGGAAGGAGAAGGTCGGCTGCGCTTCCGCGGCGGCGCTGGCTGCGGGCGCACCAATCCCTAGAAAAGCCGCCGCGCAGACAAGCATCGCTGCGATGACGCCGAGCGAGAACCTGCCGCTCTCACGATGGGTCGATGCCGCGAACGCTGCCTTGGGGTGGCTTCTCACTAAATCCTCTCCTTGCTGTCTGGGCCCCTGGTGCCCAATCCCGAGACGGCACGGCGGCGTGAACTCTTCCCTGCCCCGGCCGAATCCCTGTGATCGCTCCCTGGCGAACGCCAGGAATATAAACGTACTCGCTCTTTAAAGTCAAGCGGCGTATCTCGATAGAGGGACGTCATCTCTACTCGAGCTCCCCCGCTGCCGTCTCGCGGTCTTCGAACGAAGCGACGATTAGGTACATCAGTTCCGGCAGCAGGGCTGGCAGGTCTTCGGTCTCCCCTCGCGCCAGGCGCGAGGTGAGGACGCCCTCGACCGCTCCGACGATGAAGCTCGATGTCCAGGCCCGCTGTTCCTCGGGCAGCTGGGCGCAGCTGCCGATCGCCGTGGTCAGCCGGGTGAGAACCTCTTCGTGCTTGGTCAGGGCCCCGCCGCCGACCACGTGGACGTCGCGGATCAGCGCCCGCGCCACCGCTGGCCGCTCGGCGACGAAGCGCAGCAACGTCTCCAGCGCGGCACGGGTGCCGTCGCGCCAGTCGCCCTCGCGACCGGCGGCGTCCAGCATCGCCTGGCAGAGAACGTCCGCCTCAGCCTCGTAGGCGGCCACGAAGCAGGTCTCGAGGTCGCCGAACTCCGCCTCGAACTGCTCGAGGCTGACGCCACTGCGCGAAAGCACCTGCTGGACGGTGACCGCGCGGTAGCCGATCTCTCCGCTCAGCTCCAGCATCGCCGCCCGGCAGCGCCCGCGCGCAAGCGCGGTATCGATCGATCGTTTACCGGCGCCCGGCCCCTGTTCTTGCATTTACGTCCAGTCGCCCCGCGGCCTTTCGGTTCCGCCTCCTGGAAGGGGCCGACTGATCGAGAAACTATATCCCTCCGATTGGAAACGCGTTTCCAACGCTGCGAAACAGGTATCTTGAGCGAATGGGTCCGCCCCCGGAGGAGGCAATCGTGCCGCTGGGCCGGCATGGCCTGGCGCCGGACGTGGTCGCCGCGCACCAGCGCGAGCGCCTGTTCAAGGCGACCGTCGACCAGGTCGCCAAGCGCGGCTACCGCAATACCTCGATCGACCACATCGTCAAGGCGGCGCGGGTCGGCTATGTCGCCTTCTACGACCTCTTCGAAGGCAAGGAAGACTGCTTCCTCGCCGCCTTCGACCGGATCGCCGCCGAGACGGCCGAAGCCCTCACCGCCGCGGTCGCCGAGGAGACGGAGTGGCCGCGGCAGATCGCCGCCGCGCTCGCCTGCGCGCTCGAGCTGATCGTCGCCGACCCCAAGCGCGCGCGCCTTGCCCTGATCGAGGTGCAGGCAGCCGGACCGGCCGCCTACGCCCGCTACGAGGCCGCGCTCGACCGCACGGTCCCGAAGCTGCGCGAGGGGCGCGCTTTCAATCCCGACACCGCCGACCTCTCTCCGACGCTCGAGGAGGCCGTCCTCGGCGGCATCGTCTGGATCGTCCACCAGCACCTCGTCAAGGGAGAGCTGAAGCAGTCCGAGCCGCTCTTGGAAGAGGCGCTGCAGATTGCGCTCTCCCCTTATCTGGGCGAGGCCGAGGCAAAGCAGGCCGTGGGGGCTACGCTCGACGAGCGCTCCCTGGCAGCTTGAGCCGCGAAGAACATGATGGCGACGAAGAGGGAGACCCAAACGCAGAGCCTGCCGCGAGGACGGCACGGCCTCCCGCGCGAGCTGATCGTCGAGAACCAGCGCGCCCGCATCGTCAGCGGGATGATCGAGACGGTCGCCGAGCAGGGCTACGGCAAGGCGACGATCGCCAACGTGATCGCCCTGGCGAAGGTCTCGCGGAAGACGTTCTATGAGTCGTTCGCCAACCGGGAGGACTGCTACCGCGCGGCATACGAGGCGACCTTCGAGTTCCTGCGCGATCGGGTGGCCGCCGGCTCCGAAGCGGAGGAATGGCCCGACTCCGTCCGCGGCGGCCTGGCCGCGTTGCTCGAGGGCCTCGGCGCCCACCCCGACCTCGCCGCCTTCTTCCTGATCTCGCCCGCAAGCGTCGGCGACGAGGTGTCCGAGCGCCACCATGCGGCGATCCGGGAGCTGGTCGAGGTGCTGCTGGCGAAGCTGCCGGCGGCCGAGGGAGCCGACGTCGCGGACGAGGTCCGCACCGAGGCCTTCGCCGGCGGCCTTTCCCGCCTGGTGGCAATGAAGGTCAGCGCCGGCGGAGCGAGCGAGCTGCCCGCGCTCCTGCCCGATCTCGTCGAGCTGTTCCTGCGGCCTTATCTCGGAACCCGGGAGGCAATCCGGGTAGCGCAGGGCAGCGGCCCGGCGGATCGCCGCTGACGGCTGAAGTTTCCCCATCGTCGCTTCTCCTCGTTTCCCTGGTAGCGCTCCCCGCTCCCTAAGCGGTGAACCTGCGCGTGGCGCGAGGATAGAGAGGATGGCGTTTCCATGTCAACCGTTGAAATGATCGAGATCGCTCCAGTTTTAACTGTGCTGCCGTTTTCGAGCCAAGCTCGACTACCTCGTTGAGAGCATCATCTTTTCTTCTTTTCCCTGACCCCGGGGCTCGGAGCGGACTAAGGTGAAGCGATGGTGATTACTCCTTGGGGGAGCTCGGAGGCGCTGCGCGAGGGCATGCTGCCGCCCGGCCCCAGCAGCACTCCTGAGACGGTGGCTGAGAACCAGAAACGGCGCCTGTTCGGGGCGATGGTCGCGAGCGTCGCCGAGCGCGGTTACGGGAGCACCCGGGTCGCCGATCTGGTCGAGATCTCTGGCGTCTCCCTGCGCAGCTTCTACGACCTCTTTCCCGACAAGCGTGCCTGCTTCGTCGCCACCCTCTCCTCGCTCGCATCGGCCACGGTCGAGGTCGTGCTCGGCGGGCTCGGCGAGGACTCATGGGAGAAGGAGTCCCGCCGCCGGCTCGCGCGCTTTGCCGAACTTGTTTGCACCCAACCCGCCGCCGCCCGGCTGTTCCTGATCGAGTCCTACGTCGCCGGGCCGGAGGCGGTGGCCGTCGTCGACCAGATCAGCAGAGAGGTCGAAGAGCTGGTCCGCCGACGGCTTGCCAACTCCGAGGAATGGGCCGGCCTGCCGCCCGAGATCGGAACGGTCGGCGTCGCCGCGATCCTCGAAGCCTTCAGGACGAGGCTGCTGAAAGAGCAGACGCAGCGCCTCCCGGAGGTAGCTGACGAAATCGCCTCCCTCCTCCTCTCCTACCGACCGCCGCAGCGGCCGCTGCGCTCGGCGGCCCGGCCGCCCGAGGTCCGGCCCGAGGAGCGCGAAGCAAGCGATCACGCCGAGCGGGCGCTGCGCGCCTTCGAAGCGCTCCTCGCGGGCCAGCAGTTCGAGGAGACGACGATGGAGCAGGTCGCGAAACGAGCGGGGATGTCGGTGCGGACCCTCTACGCCAACTTCTCCAGTCGCGAGGACCTGATGCTGGCGGCGATCGACAGCGCCGGCGCCTTGACCGTGGCCGCCGTACTTCCCGCCTACCGGCGCAACCCGAACCCGACCGATGGCATCAGGGCCGCCTTCGGAGCGCTCTTCGGGCTGTTCGCCTCGCGGCCGAACCTCGCGCACCTGCTGCTGATCGGCTCCTTCGAAGGGGGTGGCCCGGCCCTGGAAAGACGGGCCGAAGCGCTGCGGCCGATCGAAGCGCTCCTGACCCAGGTCGCCGGGCGCCCCCCCACCCAGTTGCAACGGGTGACCGCGGAGGCGATCTGGGGCGGCGTCCTCGGCCTCGCCCGCCGCCGGCTGCTCGACGCCGGCGCCGGGGGGCTGCCCGGGCTCGCTCCCGTATGCACCTACATCGCCCTGTCGCCATTGGTGGGGAAGGAGCAGGCGACCGCAGCGGCCGAGGGGAAGAGCTACCGGCGCGGGCAACCGCGGCTTGCGGACATCAGCCGCTTCACCCTGGACGACGCCGACACCTCCAGGCTGATCACCCTGGTCGGGCACGGGCCGGTCAGCGTCGGCGAGCTGGTCGAGGCGATGCCGCTGCCACGCGAGACGATCGAAGCCCGGCTCGCCGAACTGGAGGAGGCCGGGGCGGTGCAGATGGTCGATGAGGGCGCGGGAGGGGACGAGCGGGTCTTCGCCACGGGCTGGCCGGCGGTGGGAACCGAGGAGTGGATGAGCCACAGCCAGGAAGAGCGCGAACAGATCTCCGAAGAGATCGGCTGGGTGGTCAAGGGGGAGGTCGAGGAAGCCTTCGCGGCCGGCACCTTCGACGCGCGACCCGAGCGAAGCCTGGTTCGGCTGCCGATGTGGCTGGACGAGCAGGGATGGAAGGAACTGACCGAGGCGCTCGACGCCACGCTCGACACCTGCCAGGCGATCCAGCAGCGAGTTCAGTCGCGGCTGCTCGAGGACGACGCCGAGATCGGCTCGCCGGCGCGGGTCCTGCTGGTCTCTTTCGAGACGCCGCTTGCCGACGCCGACTGAAACCCTCTAGGAGCGGAGCGGGCCATCTCCTACGATGACCCGGTGAGCGAGGAGAGCTCGACGATCGTCTTCTTCCCGGAGGGAGCGTTCGGCCCGACGAACAACTGCGTCGGCATCGGCGACGTGCTGCGGCGCCGCGGCCACCGGGTCGTCTTCATCGTCGAGGAGTCGTTCGCGGGAACGCTCGAGGCGCAGGGATTCGAGGAGCGGCTGATGCGGCTGACGCCGCCGCCGGAGACCGAGGAAGCGCCGGGCCAGTTCTGGAAGGACTTCATCCGCGACACGGCGCCGGTCTTCCGCACCTCCACGCAGGAGCAGCTGGCCGACTTCATCGCCCCCACCTTCCAGGCGCTGATCGACGGCGCGATGTACGTCGACGAGCGGTTGCGGGAGATCATCGACGAGCTCGAGCCCGACCTGATCGTCGAGGACAACGTCGTCGCCTTCCCGGCGCTGCCGGCCTGCGGGCGGCCGTGGGCGCGGA
Organism: Solirubrobacterales bacterium; assembly: GCA_051954315.1. Taxonomy (GTDB): domain Bacteria; phylum Actinomycetota; class Thermoleophilia; order Solirubrobacterales; family 70-9; genus VAYN01. The sequence continues at coordinate 15,669 of JBQCHW010000158.1, read as the reverse complement.
TCATGTCCTGCAACCCGACCGAGCTGAAGGACCCGGAGGTGCCGCCGCCGTTCTCGGGGCTGCCGAGCGATGACACCGGCGCCTGGGACGAGTTCTGGCACGCCTACCTCGACGCCCATCGCGAGATGCATGCGGCGTTCAGCGAGTACTGCCAGGAGCGCGGGGCGCCGCCGCTGCCGGCCGACGACTTCATCCACGAGAGCCCGTGGCTGAACATGTACCTCTATCCCGACGAAGTCGACTACCGGCGGGCGCAGCCGCTGGGACCGACGTGGCACAACCTGCAGGCGAGCGTCCGCGCCACCGATCCTGCCTGGGAGCTGCCGGAGGAGCTGCGCGGCGAGGAGCCGCTGCTCTACCTCAGCCTCGGCTCGCTCGGCTCGGCTGACGTGCCGCTGATGGAAAAGCTGGTCGGCGAGCTGGCCGCGGCGCCCTACCGGGTGATCGTCTCCAAGGGCCCGCAGCACACCGAGTTCGAGCTCGCCGCCAACATGGCCGGCGAGGAGTTCCTGCCGCAGACCGAAATCCTCCCCAAGGTCGATCTGGTGATCACCCACGGCGGCAACAACACCGTCACCGAGTCCCTCTACTTCGGCAAGCCGATGGTCGTCCTGCCGATCTTCTGGGACCAGCACGACAACGCCCAGCGGATCGACGAGACCGGATTCGGGGTGCGACTCGACACCTACCGCCATAGCGGCGAGGAACTGACCGGGGCGATCGAGCGGCTGCTGGACGACGAGGCGTTGGCGGCCCGGCTTGCGCAGACCTCGCAGCGGCTGCAGGACGCGCCCGGCACCGAGAAAGCCGCCGACCTGATCGAGCAGGTCGTCCAGCGAGGTTGACGATCTTTACCCCGCCATTAGGGTGGGCCCATGAAAACTTGCCGCGCCATCCTCATCGCGGCGGCAGCGACCCTCGTCCTCGCCGCCTTCCCTGCCGTTTCTGCTGCCAACAACCTCTTCACCCTCGACACCAACGCCCAGTCCAACGGTCACCTGATCGAGGATCCAGCCGGCAACGCGTACGTCGCCTGGGTCACCGAGGGAGTCGGGACCGGGATCGAGCCCGTGAAGTACTGCAAGATCGCGCCGGGCGGAGGCTGCTCCGCGCAAACGCTCTCGATCCCGGGAGCGACGAGCATCTCCGAAAGCGCCTCCGCGGCCTTCCCCGTCTTCGGTCCCGGCAACACCGTCTACGTGGTGGCTCCCCGCTACGCGGAGAACGACGTGGTCTTCTGGACCTCGACCGACGGCGGCGTCAGCTTCGACGCCGGCACCCTGACCGAACCGTACTCCAGCAAGACCAACCCGACCGACGTCTTCCTGCAGGGAGGCGAATTCCTGATTGGCGCATATAACGCGGGCCTCGGGTTCAGCACGAATAACGTTCCCCCGCCGGGGGGCGGGGCGTTCGACTTCAAAGAACCAGGGGACGGCGGCGTCGCCGGCGCCAGCATGGGCCTCTCGAGCGGCAGCCCGGTGATCGCCTACTGGAACATCTCGGACCCGCCCTACCCGCTGCTCTTCTACCGCTACAGCGGTGGCGGGCCGCTGACGACCGAGGCGAGCTGGGAAGGCCCGTTCGAAGTGACGAAGGGCTACGAACCCAGCCTCTCCACCGGTCCCGCCGGCCTGCTGATGGTCTCCGAGGACTACGGCGGCGGCGCCTACCCGAACACGATCAACTTCCGTCGCTACGACGGGGCCAACTTCGGGGCGCCGACGACGCTGGCGGTCGACTCCAGTCCCGATCTGTTCGTCGGCGGCGACATCGCACAGTCGCCCAGCGGCAACCGGATCGCGGCCGTCTGGCCAGGGACTCGGAGCGGCGACGGCGCCTTCGTGATGCGCCTCTTCACCTCCACCGACGGCGGCGCCAGCTTCAGTGAAAGCCACGTGGCCCGCCTCAATACTTCCTATGGGATCGGCCCCAATGCCGAGGTGGCGACTAACGACAGCGGCAGCGGCTGGGTCCTCTTCGAAGACAGCGAGGGGCTGCGGATCGCCGACCTCAACCCGATCGCCGGAGTGCCTGCTCCTGCGCCGGCGCCCGTACCGGCGCCGAAAGCGCCCGGCGTATACAAGGGCAGGACCAAGACGGTCGCCACCAAGGCCGGTGACTTCCTGATCGTCCTGCGGTTGCCGAAGAGCTGCCTGCAGTCACGCCAGAAGTTCTTCGTCGGCGTCGGCAAACGCAAGCGCAAACAGCTGCAGAAAAAGCTCGGCGGCAAGATCCGCTTCACCAAGATCGTCTTCATCTACGACGGCAAGAAGGTGAAGGTCAAGAAGAAGAAGCCCTTCCGCTACCTGATCGACCCCGGGCCGCTGGCCCCAGGCTCCGTCCACCAGGTGAAAGCCAAGGTGACGGCGATCCTCGAAAAGGGCAACCGCGAGAAGAAGCTCAAGCGCGTCATCAAAGGCGCCGTCAGAGCCTGCTGAGCGTCAGCCGGCAACCACAACTCAAAACGCCATACCGACCCAGGAGGTCCAGATGTCGAAGACCCGCAGGCTCCGCGGGACGTTGTCCTACGCGAACGTCGTTTCCACGCTCTGCTTGTTCCTCGTGCTCGGAGGCGGCATGGCCTTCGCCGCGACCAAGCTCGCCAAGAACTCCGTCGGCACCAAGCAGCTGAAGAAGAACGCCGTGACGGCGGCGAAGATCAAGGCGAACGCGGTTAACGGGGCGAAGGTGAAGGACGGCTCCCTGACGGGCGCCGACCTCCAGAACGGCTCGGTGGGCGGGCAGGCGCTGAAGGACAGCTCGGTTGGCGGCGCGAAGCTCTCCGACGGCTCCGTCGGCAGCGCCAAGCTCGCCGACGGCTCGGTCGGCGGCGCGAAGATGAAAGACGACTCCATCGGCGGCGCCAAGCTGCAGGCCGACTCGGTCACCGGAGCGAAGGTGAAGGACAACTCCCTCACCGGCGCCGACATCAACCAGTCGACGCTGACCCAGGTGCGGGCGAGCAACGTCATCGGCCTTGCCCTCACTTCCAGCTGCACCGCTGCGAAGCCGCTGCCGGCGGGAGTGACCTCCGAACACCTCGGCAGCCCCGGCAACGGCGCCTGCCGGATCACCTTCCCGGAACCGGTGATCGACTGCGCCGCGACGACCTCGCCGCACATCCGCGCCAGCGGCTTGGTCCTCCTCGCCCAGCGGACCGCCGAAATCATCCAGTTCGCGGACGAACCGAACAAGCTGGAGGTCGACACCTTCGCTGAAGACTCGCCCGCGGACCTGCCTTTCGACCTGGTGCTCGTCTGCTGATCTGGAGCGGTTCAGCCCCCGCCCCGGGACCCGTCCCGGGGCGGGGAACTTGACAAAACTGGCTGGCTGGCCAGTAGTATCGGCGGGGCGTGGCCGACCAAGCTGAGATCGCCGCTGGAGGAGGGAACGTCGAGGACGCTCTCGTCCTCGACCGCGAGCACTGGGAAGAGGGCCCGCCGCTGGAGCTGTTCAAGCGGATGCGGTCCGAGTGCCCCGTCCACTGGACCTCGCAGGTCAGCGAGCTGCCGCAGGCGAAGGGCTTCTGGTCGGTGACCACGGCCGACGACGTCCACACCGTCAGCCGCGACTGGCAGACCTACTCCTCCGAACGCGGCGGGGTCGTCGTCATCGACGAGGTCTTCCCGATCGACCTGGCGCGGGCGATGTTCATCGGCATGGACCCGCCCAAGCACGACCGCATCAAGGCGCTGTTCCAGGCCGGCTTCACGCCGAAGCGGATCGCCGATCACGAGGAGGAGATCCGCCGGATCGTCGTCCGCGTGCTCGACCGGCTCGAGGGGCGCGACAGCTGCGACCTCGTCTGCGACGTCGCCCAGCCGGCGGTCTCGCGGGTGATCGGCAGCTTCATGGGGATCCCCGAGGAGGACGATGCCGCTTGGGCGGAGCTGATGAATATGGCCCTGGCCGCCAACGACCCCGATTACAGCCCCGACGTCGAGAGCGTCGAAGAGACGATCAACGAGGCGATCCAGCAGGTCTTCGCCCGCTGCAGCGCGATGATCGCCGAGCGTCGCGAGAACCCGACCGACGACCTCACCAGCGTCCTCGTCCACGCCGAGATCGAAGGGCAGCGGCTGGAGGAGCACGAGATCGTGATGGGCTTCTTCCTCCTCGTCGCCGCCGGTAACGACAGCACCCGGTCGACCTACGCGAGCGCGATGCGGGCGCTGATGGAAAACCCCGACCAGCGCCAGCTGCTCCTCGACGATCCTTCGCTGATCCCGGGCGCGGTCGAGGAGGCGCTGCGGATGTTCCCGGCGTTCGCCCACTTCCGCCGCACCGCGACCAAGGACACCGAGCTGGGCGGCCAGCCGATCAAAGAGGGCGACAAGGTGGTCATGTGGTACGCCTCCTCCAACCGCGACGAGAGCCGCTACGAGGACCCCGACCGCTTCGATGTCCTCCGCAACCCCGAGCACCAGGCCTTCGGCGCCGGCGGCCGCCACTTCTGCCTCGGCACCGCCCTGGCCCGCCTCGAGCTGAAGATCCTCCTCGAGGAGACCCTCGCCCGCTACCCCAAGATGGAGATCGCCGGCACCCCCGTCTACATCGAGTCCGGCTTCCTCAACCAGCTGAAAACCTTGCCGGTCCGGCTGCGGCCTTAGGGCAGCGTCACCGGAGTCGCAGCGGGCGCACCCGTCTTCAGCAGCGTCGACAGGTAGATGACCACCGGCGTGTTGCCGCGATTGGCGGCTTCGTGGATGTCGGAGGGCTGCTCGACCAGCCATTGACCGGAGCGGATGCGAGCGGTCTGGCCCGCCTTGATCACCCGCACCAGCCGCGGTTCCTTTTCCGCATCGCCTTCATGAAGAGAGGCCGACCCCTGCCGCACCGTGTAGGTCAGCGTCCCAGCGGCAACCCGCGAAATCTGCGTCCCCAGATGGTGATGAAGCGCCAGCTTCGCGCCGGGTTCGACCACCACCTTGCTCAGCACCATCGTCCTCCCCGGCGCCCCCTGCACCGCACTCGACTGCGCCAGCGCACTGCGCACAGCCGTCGGTTCGGAACCGCTCTGCGCCAGCGCCCCCGGAAGCACCACCCCGAGCGCGAACGCCACAAGCACAGCAATCGCCAACAGGAGCCGGGATCGCGTCAGTGCGGGCACGGCGAGCACCCTAGGCGCGCCAGCGGATGGGAGTGCTCGGTCATCCGAGGCCGAACAGCACGTCAACGCGCCTGACAGGATTCGAACCTGTGACCTTCGGTTTCGTAGACCGAAACCGTCGCTCGGCTGGGCTACGTGGAGCGTGATTTCAAGCGGTTTTTCCGAGACCGAGATCGGCTGGGATCGGCTGGGATCTGTGGGGCTTCTTGCCCCATTTGTTGCCCCAGGGACCCTTCTAGACCAACTCAGACAGACTGGACATCGACAGTCTCAGAGGGCTCCCATTCCCGCGCGTCCGCGAACCAGACCCCACACTGAGAGCGGTATAGGTCGAATGCGGCGGAATGCCGATTCAGCAGGAAACAAGGTCGATCGCGCCAAGGAAGATCCGGGAGGTAGTTCTCGATGAACATCGAGGCGTCTCCCTCGCTTTCCTTCTCGACGTCGACGGCGTGGATGCTGCACGGGGGACAGCAGTCGTATACGCGCAGATCGACCTGATCCGGCATCCTCTCGCGGAGGTCTGCGTAGTCCTGCAGGCTCTTCCTGATCGTCTGTCGAAGCGAGATGAATCCGGTCTCGGGGTCGCTCGCCTTGTCCTTGCCGCTCAGCTTCACCAAGCTTTCGAGCAGCCCCTCGTTCTCAGGATCGACGAACATGATTTTCAGGCGCCTGCGAGGGTCTTCCGCCAACCACCTCTCGTAGTTCTGCACGAGATACCTGGTGAACTCTCCGCCGGATATCTGAAAGGACCAGATCAGGTTGGACGCTTCCGCGATCCGCCTCTTGAGATCGGCCAGCTCAAGGTAGGGGATGACGCGGAGCCGCCTGCGCCAGACCCGGTACAGGAGGACTCCCGCCAGGATCGCGACGAGGAGGAGGGCCACGGCAGCCCAGATCAAATCCTCAGAGAAGAGCCAGGCCGCAGCCGCCAGCAGCCCGGTGGCCGCGAGCGAGGTGAGGGTCCCTTCCAGGATCCTCACATGTCGGATGTGCTGCTTCATCAGTCGCCTCCTTCCTCGCCGCCGATAATGGAGTCGTCGTACAACTCGACTCGCTCCTCGAACCAGCGACCTTCATGCACCGCGCCCACCGACGTCCTGACCCCCTGGCGCTCCCTGCGCTCGTCCAGGAACCGCTGAAATGCCTCCGGGCTCCCCAGGGCAGGCAACGGAATGTTCACGCCGAGAGGGCGATCGGTGACGAGGTGCCGGTTTACCTGGGGCGGAAAGCTCCGATGCTCGGCCACTGCGCCCAGAACCTGCTCCTTGCCCGGGAATGGATCGAGGTATAACCGCGACTTCGCCACCGTGGGAGCGACCGGCGAGGCCCCCTGCGGGATCAGGGCGATCCGGTGGCCTCGGTTCTCCAGAGAACCGACGAGGCTCTGAAGCCACTCCGCCGCCGCGTGGCTATCTGCAAAAGAGGCCCTCAGGAACTCCGAGCCCTGCCTATCCACTCCTATGACCCTCCAGTCCCCCCCGGGACGGGGGCGCTCTGCCAGCTCAGCCGCGACCCGCACCTGCCCAGGATCGGCGTCCGTCGCTCTGGTCCAGCCGCGCACCGCCACCGAAGGCGAGAGGTAATCGACGTCAAAGGCCGGGATGGCCTCTTGGCCGATCCGCCTGAAAGCGGTGATCCGATGCTGCCCGTCGATCACAAGACGTGACTTGCAGTCGGCCGCGATCGGGTTGAACAGACACCCTTCGCGGCCAAGCGAGGAGACGATTTCCTCCACTCGGCGGTCGTCCACCCGCTCATAACCGCGCAGCTGGTCCAGCGGAATTAGCCCGAGGCGACGAGTGATCGGTGGCGGTAATACGAGCATCGGTCTCAAGCATTCTAAGTTGCTCGTCAGGTCTGAGAGATAGCTTCAGTCGCGGTGGACTGGACCGACCAGCTTCAAATCTTCTGCGCCGACATCGGATCGATCCCGGGGGGCAGCTTCGCCTGGGCGCGACGGATCCCGGGCTCCGGTGCCGAGGAGCTCCACCGCGCGGAGAGCATCGAATCGCTCGCGGCTTCGGTGGTCCAAGTTCTCCGCAACGGTGACCCTGTGGCCCTCGGTTTCGAGGCGCCGCTGTTCGTTCCGGTGCCGGAGGACTCGGATCGACTCGGCAAGGCACGGCCTTGTGACGCTCCTTCACCGCCTTGGTCGAGCGGACCAGGTGCGTCGGCTCTTACGACGGCCATGGCGCAGATCCCATGGACCCTGCGGTTCATCCGAGAGCAGGTCCCCGGCCTTCCAGTACACGTTCGGTGGCCGCCATTCGCCGAACAGCAGAACGGGCTGCTCCTATGGGAGGCGTTTGTCAGCGGTGTAGCGAAGGGCGAAACGGACGAGGAGGACGCCCGCAGCGGGATACAAGCCTTCTGCGAGCAGCTGCCGGACCCAGGCGACCCAAGCGCCGCGGAAACGGAGAGACCGTTCTCACTGTTAGCCGCCGCGGCCCTCTGGGCCGGCTTCGACCTGCCGATCGAGGAACTGCGTAATCCATGCCTGCTCATACGCGCGACCCGCCCGCCAGACCCGCCATAGCGTCGCAACGCTCCTCGCTTCCCGAACAGGAGCACAACAAAGGATGCGCCCGCCAGGATTCGAATCAGCGACCTTAGTTCCGCAGTCCGAACCAGTCACTCGCTGGGCTTCAGGGAGCGTGATTTCAAGCGGGTTTACGAAATCGAGTTCGGCCGAGATCGACTTGAATCTGTGGGGCATGTTGCCCCAGAAATTTCATGATCTACAGCCCGAGGTTTAGAGAGCCTGCTCAATTACGGTCATCGCAGCAGGAACATCATCAAGGGCTCGCACCGTCGCGACCACCTCGCCGTTATGAGGTGCGTTGAGAATCTCGATTCGGTCGTAGGACTTGCCCGGATCAGCCCTCCCCCGGAATGCAAACTTGGCTCCCGATTTGAGATACAGATTGGCGCCGTTGGCTCCTTTACCAAGGTGGAGTTCATGGACGTCGTCGCTACGCGCTACTTCAGACGCGAGCAGCGCATTCATGAGCGCCCAGGCGATCATCGCGATGTCTTCCGCGTGGTGGTCGACCCTCTTGACGATCGTCACCAAGCCGCCCGGGCCAAAAGTCTGGATCATCGGCAAGCCTCCCTTCGTCCTGCAGCTCAAGAACTGTTGGTCATCGTAGTCGCGGCACGCAGCGTTGCTTCGCGGGCATTGTCAGCACCATCCGATAGACATCGCCGCTGATGGCAGAGATGATCGCGCAGCTCCTTGCGACCGATGCGGCCCGCGTCAAGCACGGGTCCCGGCATATCTAAACCGCTGAAGCCGAGCAGCTACCTCGGAACCGCCACATGACGATGCGAAACCCTCACGCCGGCGGCCACGAAGGCGATCGGCTTCTGCTCATCGGCCGTACCAATGGCGGCCGAATCCTCACCCTCGTCCTCGAGCGCACGGTCGATCCAAACTCCTGGCTCATAGTCACCGGCTGGGAGGCCACTGAACGGGAGCGTAGAATTCTTGATTGAGATGACCAAGAACCCTTGGACTGACCCCGATCCGCAGCCTGGCGACTTTGACGCCGAGCTTGATCGAGCCCGCCCGGATCAGATCGAAATGCACAGGGGCAACCCAGACGCCAAGCTGTCGATCCTCGTCAGCGTCGAGGGCGATGACGCGAGGCGCCTAGAGCAGATTGCCAGCGAGCGCGGCCAACAGCCAGGCGAGGTCGTGTCTGAGCTCCTGCGTAGTGCCTGAGCGGCTTTAGCGACCGCCCTCAAGAGGCAGGCTTCACTTCGGGGTTGCGTCCTGCCAGGCCCGAAGAGGGCGAATATCTGGCCGATGCAATGCAAACGAGGGTCGCTCCGCTCGCCGCTTCGTAGCCATATGTACCCTCGCTCGACATGGCGGATCGGAGTGCTATCGAGTGGACGCAGGCAACTTGGAATCCGGTGACGGGGTGCTCCAAGGTCTCCCCCGGTTGTGCACATTGCTACGCCGAGACCTTCGCGGAGCGCTGGCGGGGGGTCTCGGAGCACCCTTATGAGCAGGGATTCGATCTAAAGCTCTGGCCGAATCGACTGGAGGTGCCTTTGCATTGGCGACGTCCTCGGCAGATCTTCGTGAATTCAATGAGCGATCTCTTCCATGAGGACGTCCCCTTGGAGTACATCGCCCGCGTTTTCGACGTGATGGTCCGTGCGGACCATCACGTTTTTCAGGTTTTGACGAAGCGCCATGAGCGACTGGCTGACCTAGCCCCTGATTTGCCTTGGCCAGACAATGTCTGGATCGGCGTGACGATCGAGAATCGCCGCTTTGTGCATCGGGCTGATTATCTGCGTCAAGTACCAGCGGCTGTCCGATTCATCTCCGCAGAGCCGTTGTTGGGTCCCCTTGAAGGACTTGACCTAGAGGGCATTCACTGGCTCATCTCCGGCGGCGAGTCCGGTCCTAAGCACCGCCCGGTGAAGGAGGAGTGGCTGGTTGAACTGCGCGATCGCTGTCTAGATGAGGGAGTGGCCTACTTCTTCAAGCAATGGGGTGGAGTCCGGCCGAAGTCTGGAGGTCGGGAGCTACAGGGACGCACCTGGGAGGAAATGCCAAAACACAAACTTGAGTCCCTACTCGATCGCTTTCCGAGTCGAAAAGTATCAACCAGTCGTCGTAAGCACTCAATCAAAGACGGCCGCTCGAAGCCCGTGCGATTGGCGAGGGCTCAGTAAGCGGCGAGGACCTCAAGCAATAGCAAGCTCTCCATCAGGCGCAGGAGCCACCCGAAGGATTCGCCCATCATCGATCCCAAGCACCGCAAGAAACTCCGTGCGCCCTTTCTCAAGGCACGTAAGTGCAGCCTGTCCAGGATGCTCTGAGACCTTCTCAACTCGGAACTCGAGATTGCTTCCACAGAGATCCGCTTGAATCTCCTTCCCGTTCCCGGGAAGTAGCGACTTAGCGCGCTCATCGAGTTGAAAGCGCAAGCGACAGCAATCCAAATCCGCCGCAGTTAAGGGCTCGCTATCGATTGCGCTTTCTAGTTGTGCAATAAGGTCATAAGGAGTGGGGATTTCACTTATTTCCACGAACTCGTCATATGCGTCGGCACGCTCCTCCTCGCTTATGCGATCCAAGCGCATGCAATGAAAGAGCTTGCAGCCCGCAGGAGTTACCCAGAGGCGAGAAGGATTTGCATCCTCAGGACATTGAACAGGGCGTTGGTCGGTTCGCATGAGCAGGCCCTCCCGAGCGAGGTCGTAAAGCTCGCCAGCAAGCGCATTGGCTTGCCACTCGAATGGGTGAAGGCGATCCCAACCGGGAAGCCCTCGATAACCAGCGTCAGCATGAAACAGCGAGACCAGAACCAACTCGTGGTAAGTCAACCTTGAAGCTACCCCTACAAGGTAGGTTGCATTAGCAGGCGTGATGTCAACATTGAAGACAAACGATGAGTAAAGCCAACCGAAGTGGCGAAGCTTTCTCTCCTCATAGTCGCGTTGCGCACTGACCAGTGCCGCCTCAAGTAACTCATCAGCTCGACTTTGGTCTGGCTGATCATCAGACCCGAAAAAACCATCCTCGCGTGGCTTTTCCCCATCGCGGAGGCGCTCCTCCACATCATCGAGGGCGAAGTACAGTGCCCCCGCCACCCGAGCCTTCTCACGCGGACCAAGGTGCCGTTGCTCGAACTCAGATCCGAGTCGCAGCAGCGCCTTCTGGGCCAAGGTTCCTAAAACAGCGCCGCCAACAACTGCAGGGGGTCCACCAAAGAGCCCGATGGAGGCCCCGATACCTGGACCCGTGAAGTCGGCGCCGTGTCGGAGCAGGTTTGCGGTTCTCTCAACCCAGGTCCGTTGGTCTTCTGCTTGCACACCGCAACGGTAGCCGTCGGGCCGGTCGCCCTTGCGGATCGAGAGTAGCTAGATGTCGTCGGACAGGGCCATAAAGTCGCCGTCCCAAAGCTGAGGGGGTGGAGGCGGCTGCTTATTAGCTTTGTCCCAGAGTTCTACGGCGAGTGGGTGTCGAGAAGCCAAAACGATGTCGTACAGCGGAGAGTTGGTAGGTACCGTTCGAACACACCTACGGGCGATATGCTGGAGTCCAAGACTGCGCAGTTGTCCTTCATAGTGCTTTCTGATGTTCCGAGCAGTCATGCCCTCAGTTGAATCAAGAAGTGCTTTTGGTTCTGGATGATTCAGCATCAGCCTTGGGAGTGCGCATCCTCCCGCCGCAATCGAACGATGGATGCCAGAAAATGGCAGATTGATAATGAAATCGATGTGCTTGAACCGTGAAGCTAGAAAGCGAACGGTAGAGAAGTGTAGGTTCGGTTTCGCCGGATCGAGATAGGCAATGATGAGTGCTTGGGGGTCAAGCAAGCTGCATACGTTTTCGAGATGCTGCGGATCGTTAGCGTCTCCCCGCACGATCTTGACATCCGGGCGGAACCCAATTCGTCCCCGCAGAGCCTTGGTGCAGACTCCCGAGAAGTCTGAGAACACGTAGCGATCAAACGGGCGCTGGATGGCTAGAGCCTCTAAAGGCGACCCAGCGACCTCCTCTCCAGTCACATCGTCATAGAGGAGTCCGGGTCCCGCGAAAAGCTCCAGATAGTGAACGTCGAACCACTTACGATTCATCGCTTGACCTACGATTCCCAAGTCTGCACGCACCATCTTGGCCTTCTCGGCTGAGTGGGGTTTGACAAGACGCACGGGTAGGCCATCCGTCGTTCCGGGAACAAGACCGTCGGGGCCTGGCAGCCGAATTTGCTCGCTGGGCGGATCAGCCGCGTGGAGATGCCGCTTCGCCGGCTTCTCCTTCTGAACTGGCGCACCGGGGTCGAAAAGGCGCGGCTTTCTTGACGATGGGTGCGCGATAAGCGCACAAAGGTAGATATTGGAGTGGACGGCGCGATGATTCTGGAGCGGGCAGGTCGACCAGCGGCGGCTATGGCTGCAACCGACTCGGATCGAGCGCCGGAGCCTCGTCCCCCGGCAGCAGGTGGGTGTAGCGGGTCAGCGTGAAGGCTGGCGAGTGGTGGCCGAGGGCGCGGCTGAGCTGGAGGAGGTTGGTGCCGCGCCTTAGATGGAGCGAGGCGAACGTATGGCGGAACGTGTGGAAGCCAGCCCAGGGCGCTCCTGCCTGCTTGACAAGCGGCTTGAGAACGCGCGGCCGCAGATTGTTTGGATCGAGCGGGGTGCCTGATTCGTTCGGGAAGAGGATCGCCGCCGAGCCGTGATCGGTTTGGCCGGCGAGATGGGCGCGGAGCTTCGCCGCCAGGGAGTCGGGCAGGCGGATCTCGCGGCGGCCGTGCTTGGTCTTCGGCGGCTCGATCCGGCCGCGGACGAGGGCGCGGCGGACGCAGACCTCGGGCTCGCCCTCTAGCTGGACGTGCAGGCGCTGGAGGGCGATCGCCTCGCTGATCCGCAGGCCAGTCGCCGCCAGGAGCTCGAGGAGCAGCCTGTGGCGCTCTGGGGCTAGCTCTATGACGGTCGCAATCTGCTCGGGGGTGAAGACCTTGATCTCCTCGCTGGCGAACTGCTGGCGCGGCGGCAGCGCCAGGCCCTGCGCCGGGTTGTGGCGGATCAGGCCCTCGCGCTTCGCCGTCGCCAACGCCGCCCGCAGCGGGATCGTGGCGTTGGCGATCGTGCGGTCGCCGAGAGCCTTGCCCTGCGCCTCCTCATCCGCCAGCCAGTCAACGAAGCGTGCGAGGGTGTAGGTGGAGACGTCGACCAGCTTGAGGCGGGCCGGGAAGTAGCGGTGGGCGTACGCACCGATGAGGCGCCGGTATTCCTCGCGCGTCGTCTGGCGGAAGCCCCGGCGGCCCTGGCCGCGGTAGCGCTCGACCCACTCGTCCAGATAGCGGCGGAAGGTGATCGCGTTGCGCTCCTGCAGCTCGCCGCGGTCGCGGTCGGTTTCGCTCTCGCGCTTGATCCGCTTCGCCTCCTCGTAGCTGCGGGCGTGGCGCTTTCGCTGCTTGCCGCTGCTGCGGTAGACGCAGGCGTAACCGATCGTCCTGCCCTTGCCGTTGATCCGTTTGAAGACGCCGGGGGTCTTGGTCTTGACGAGCCGCCGCTTGTCGCCGCAGCCCTGATCGACCGCAGGGCCCGTCGTATCCTGGGAACCGCTCATGAGCACCACCTCGTGAGCCATGGGGCGGGTCGTTTGCGCGACGCCGCCCCGCTTTGATAGTCGCGGACAAAACGTTAACAGGGCAGGGGCCAGGGCGCGACCGATCGGGAGCACGACGGTCAGTCAGGCGAAAGTCAGCAGAGCCACGGCGAGGCTGGCGAAGGCGGGGCGACCCCCGCGCCGTAGCGCCGCACCTGCGAGGAACGATCACGCAGAGATAGACCTGTTCCACATATATGTCAGCGATTCGAGGGCTCCTGAAGCTAGGCCCTGCAGCGGCTTGCGGCGCCTCGCGGCAATCGAGATACGAACGGCGATGCGAACCCCAGGGCGAACTCCGAAGCGAACCCCTAGACGAACCCCGATGCGGGCCGGGCCGAACCCTCCGGCACCTCAGGTTGCCCCAGGCGTTGCCCCAGCGGGCTTTTCGGCCGTCGCGACCTAGACGCAAACCTCCGCAAGCCCGCTTCCCAAGCGGGTGCGCGTCAACGCGCCTGACAGGATTCGAACCTGTGACCTTCGGTTTCGTAGACCGACGCTCTATCCAACTGAGCTACAGGCGCGGGATGGCCGGTTGGGGCCGGCGGAGTGACGAGATTAGAGGATGCGGGGCGGTTTTAGGCGGCTAGGCGGGATCTGGGGTCTGGTCTTCCCGGGCGTAGGCGGCCAGGAGGTCGGCTTCTTCTTGTTTGCCGGGGAAGCGGGTCGCTACCAGGAGGGCGCCTAGGAGGATGGCGACGATGCCCGCTATGTAGGCCCAGGAGTCGCCGTGGAGGAAGGCGCCGCGGGCGCCTTCGACGATCGCGTCGGCGTACTTGGGGTGCTGTTCGGCGACGGCTGCCGCGCTCGAGAAGGATTTGGTGAGCTCGTTTTCGACGCTGGTGGAGACGTCATGGGGCGAGGCGGCGACACCGGCGCTGGCGGCGGCCGCGTAGCCGGCGGTCAGCAGGGCGCCGAGGATCGACTGCATGATCGCCCCGCCGAGGTCGCGCTGCAAGTCGGCGGTCGCCGAGGCCATTCCGGCCCGGTGAACCGGGACCGAGGCGGTGAGGGAGCGCGAAGCGGGCGTGCCGGCGAAGCCGACCCCGATGCCGACCATCAGGTAGCCGAGGCCGACGTGCCAGTACTGGGCGTTCTCGTCCCAGAGCAGGAGCATGATCAGGAAGCCGGCGAGGCAGAAGGCGTAGCCGAGCAGGAGGGTGAAGCGGGCGCCGCGGGTCTCGACCAGGTGCGCCGAGCGGGGCGCGACGAGGACCATCCCGATCGCCCCCGGCAGGATCGCCAGGCCGGCGTCGAGGGTCGAGTAGCCGAGCACGTTCTGCAGGTACTGCTGGCCGATGAACATCGCCGCCATCAGCGAGCCGAAGACGATGATCCCGGCGCAGGCGGCGACCCAGAAGATCCGCCGCCCGGCGACCTCGAGGTCGTAGAGGGGCGAGGCCGCCCGGCGCTGGCGCAGGACGAAGGCGACCGCCGCGGCGAGGGCGACGACACCGAGCCCGGCAGCCGCAGCCTTCGCATTCGGCACCGGGGCGAAGTTGATCGCCAGGACCAGGGCGGCGACCATCGCCACCGAGAGGATCCCTCCGAGGTTGTCGACCGGCTCGGAGGTCTCGTTGACGTGGGCGGGGATGAAGCGCCAGGCGAGGTAGAGGGCGAGCAGCGCCAGCGGCAGGGTGACGAAGAAGACCGAGTCCCAGTCGAACTGGGTCAGCAGGGCGCCGGAGACCAGCGGCCCGAGCGCCGAGATCCCTCCCCCCAGCGCCGACCAGAGGGCGATCGACCGCGTCCGCTCAGGCCCGCTCCAGAGCGCGGTGATCAGCGCCAGCGTGGTCGGGAAGGCCATCCCGGCGGCGAGGCCGCCGACCAGGCGGGCGAAGAAGAGGACGGTGATCGAGGGGGCGAAGCCGGCGACCAGCGAGGCCGGGATCGCCAGCGCCGTCCCGGCCAGCAGCATCTCCTTGCGCCCGTGGGCGTCGCCGAGCGCACCGAGGTAGAGGACCGAGGCGGCGAGCCCCAGCGAGTAGCCGACGGCGACGAGGTCGAGCCCGGTCTGGCCGGCGTCGAAGGCCTTGCCGATGTCGGGCAGGGCGACGTTGGCGACCGCGAGGTTGAGGTTGGCGACGGCGGCGACGGCGATCAAGGCCGTCAGGACGAGCTTCGCCTGCGGCGGCGAGGCCGAGCTCGACGCGGGTGCCGGGGCGGGAACGGTCGAGGTCATCGATCCAAACCCTATTCCCCCGCCCCGCCGCATAGGCTGGCGCGATGACGAAGTGGGCCGTGCTCATCGTCCTCTCGGCGGCGCAGTTCCTGATGGTCCTCGACCAGGCGGTGATGAACGTCGCGATCAGCCAGCTGGTCGAAGACTTCGACACCACGGTGACGACGATCCAGGCGGTGATCGCGCTCTACGCGCTGGTCATGGCCGGGTTGATGCTGATCGGCGGCAAGCTCG